>JBEEJS010000051.1:0-8690 GCA_041169025.1 Candidatus Parcubacteria bacterium | reverse complement strand
TGGCGCACGTAGCCGTACGGCGCCTTGGTCTCCGGATCCGCGAACGAGCCTTCGCTCACGTAGTAGACCTCGTTGGGATCGGTGCCCTTGAGGACGTCGAGCGCCTCCGGGTTCGCGCCGTGCTTGTCGTAGTACGCGTCGATGCCGCCGGCGATGCTTTGGAGCGCCGCCAATCGCTGCCCGTCCAGGTTCTTCTGGCGCGCGGTCACCGGAGAACCCGCGAAGTACAGGCCCGCGCCGACGGCGCCGATCACCACCACGCTGGCGATGCCCGCCAGGATCTTCGCCGGCGTCATGCTGACTTTTCCGATTTGCGGGAGTCCCATAGGTAGTATCCGAAGATCATGCCGGCGATGAAGCCCACCACGAGCACCTTGAGCAGGAAGCGCGCGGTGAGTTCTCCGCCGAGGAGGTTAAAGAGGAGCGCGATGACGTCGCCGATGATGATGCCCGCCGTGACGAAGAGCGTGAGGTAGGTGAGCCAGCCGCGGATCTTGGAAGTCTTCTTCTCCGGATCGCGCGTGATGGCGCGCTGCATGAGCGAGGACAGCCAGAGGTACAGCGGGAACGCCACGATGAGCGAGGCGACGGCGAAACGCAGCGTGCTCGGGTCGTAGTAGTTGCCTTGCGTGGCGTCCGGGAACGCGCGGTTGATGAAGTCGAAGAGCAGCGAGCCCAGGTTGAACGCGCTGATGTACAGCGTCATGAACAGCACCAGGTACATGAACGCCTCGCGGGCGGACAGGTACGGCTTGCGGCGCGGGACCGGGATGGCGAACGGGACTTCGGCGTACAGCGCGAGCGCGCCGTCCACCTCCTGTTCCTCCCATTTAGCGTCGAGGAGGGCCTTGCGGATGTCGGTACGCGGCAGGCCTTTGCCGAGGGCTTCCTTCACGAATGATTGGAGTTCATTGGTCATATGGCGTTCAGTATAGCAGAAAATGACACATATATCCATACGAACGGGGTCGCGAATGGTAACGATGCACCACAAACAGAAACGCCCCGCTTCCAAAGAAGGGGGCGCATGAGATCAGTCGGGTGCGGTGATGCCGAGGATGCCGTCATCGAGCGGCCAGTCGAGCAGGCTCGCCTCGATGGCTTCGGCGGAGCGCGAGATCATCACGTAGGCGCGGCACCATGATGACGAGCTCTGGACGCGGATGAAGGCATGCCGACCGTCTTTCAGGACGGCGATGCCGCAGAAGACCGGCCAGTGGTTCACGTTGGCACCGCCCACGCGCGTCATGGACACGATGTCGCCGGGGCCGAACGGTTCGGTGGAGGCGGCTTCGAGAACGGCGTCGAAGGGGTTTCGTACGAGGTCTTCCACGTCGGCGTCTTCCCGTGCGGCGATGGAAAGGCCGAAGAGGAGCTGCGAGTGGATGACGTGGGCGGTAAAGGGCTGGTCTTGGCGTGATTCGGGCACGGTTCACCTCAATGGGCAGTTGGCGCGCGGGATGCGGGCCGACACGGGAGAATAGCATCCAGCGGTGCCCCGGTCAACCGCAACAACGTAAAAATCCCAGCCGAAGCTGAGATCTTTGCGTGGTCGGGGCGACAGGGCTCGAACCTGCGGCCTCATCGTCCCGAACGATGCGCGCTACCAACTGCGCTACGCCCCGACAACGGGAGTAATATAGTGCATCTTTCGGTTTTGGGCAAGGGGGAGGCTTTTTGAGGGTTTTAAGGCGGGGCGGTCGAGCTTTTGGGTCGAATTCGACATGAAAACGCCCCGCATGCAGCGGGGCGCGTCCTAAGGATTGGCGTAGTGCAGCTTTATGAGCATCTTGTCGCGGAGGTTGTCGGCCATCTCTTCCAGCCGCTGGGCGCTGCCGAGGGCCTTGATGAGCATGGTGCGCAGGGCGTCGTAGGTGATTTCCACCATCTCCGCCATGAGATCGGTGCGGTGCTGTGGCTGGATGCCGCTGATCATGGCGTGCTCGTAAGAGAGGTACTCGCGGAACAGGTCGGGAGCGGGGTATTTGGCGTACTGCTTTTGGATGCGGGCGATCTGGGCGCGGCGATTGGCGGGGGATATGGGCATGGGGAGCCTCCTTTTTTTGGATCGTTCGGTCTGTTTATAGGATACGGCTGGCGAAGGGGTGGGGCAAGGGCGTCAAAGGCGTCTTCAGTTGACAACGTGCGGCGACTCGGCAAAATATCGAAACGAAACCACGATCGACCAAGGAGGCTCCATGACGAGAACGGTGATGAACAAGGCGGAACGGGACGAGGCGCGCGCGAAGGTGCTTGAGGACGAGTTGCAAGAATTGCGCGGTCGGTTGCCTCGCTCACGTCAAAAGGCGGTGAAGAACGGCGTGCGGTCCGTACGGCGCGCGGCAAAGCGCACCAGACAACGCAAAGTCGAGCTGTTCACTGAGGTCTTTAGCTACCAAGGCGACATGATGAAAATGGCCCAGGAGTACGTCAACGACGCCCTGCTGCCCAAAGGCGTCGCACCGGAGCGCATCTCGATTCTTACGTTGGGTTCCAAGGTGCATGTGGCGTATTTCCACTATACGGAGATCGAGGATCCGAACGACAGCGACGACGGTTGGTGATCAGATGCGCCCTTTCGGGGGCGCATTTTTCCTTGCATCGCATCTCCCGCTCTGCCGCCTTAAACCGCACAAGCCGCGCCTTTCCCGAACCGGGGTATCGCGCTACTGTTCAGGCTATATGGACCTCTTCGCTTTCAAGGCGGCGCAAACCAAGAAAAAGGAAGCCCCGCTTGCCGACCGCATGCGGCCGGAAACGCTGGACCAGTATGCGGGGCAGCAGCAGGTCATCGGTCCGGGGACCGCTCTTCGGGGCATGATCGAGCGCGACGACGTGCCGAGCATGATCTTCTGGGGGCCGCCGGGGGTGGGGAAGACGACGCTGGCGCGGCTGATCGCGTCGCGCACCAAGAGCCACTTCGTTGCCATGAGCGCGGTGTCTTCCGGCGTGGCGGAGCTGCGCAAGGTGGTGGCGGAGGCGGAGGACCGGCTGAAGCTGCACAACGAACGGACCATCGTGTTCATCGATGAGATCCATCGTTGGAACAAAGGGCAGCAGGACGCGTTCCTGCCGTACGTTGAGGACGGCACCGTCTGCCTCGTGGGCGCGACGACGGAAAACCCTTCCTTTGAGATCAATACGGCGCTTCTGTCGCGGTGTCGCGTGTTCGTGCTGGGGAAGCTGGCGGATGAGGAGATCGCGGCGCTGCTGGCACGGGCGGTGAAGGACCCGCAGCGCGGGTTTGGTGGGCTGCATATCGCCGTCGAGGATGGCGTGTTGGAGTTCATCGCCGCCGTCGCGGACGGTGATGCGCGGGCGGCGCTGAACGCGCTGGAAATCGTGGTGAAGGCGGCCGCGGGCGGAGCGGGGGATAAAAGTGTCCCCAAAGAGGCAGGTACTTTGGTGCCAGGCACCGCCCCCGCTGCGCCTCAAAACGTGATACACTTGAAGAAAGATGAGGCCGCCGCGCTCATACGCAGGTCGCACCTTTTGTACGACAAAACGGGGGAGGAGCACTACAACATCATCTCCGCGCTGCACAAGAGCATGCGCGGCAGTGACGTCGATGCGTCGCTGTACTGGCTGGGGCGCATGCTCCAGGCGGGCGAGGATCCCCTCTACGCCGCTCGCCGCATGGTGCGTTTCGCCTCCGAGGACATCGGGCTGGCCGATTCGCAGGCGCTGGTCATCGCCAACGCTGCGTTCGATGCCACGCACAAGATCGGCATGCCGGAGTGCGACGTCATCCTGGCGCATTGCGCCGCGTACCTGGCACGCGCGCCCAAGAGCAACGCGCTCTATACCGCGTACGGCGAAGTGAAGCGCGTCATCGCCGAAGAACCCAATGACGGCGTGCCACTCCACCTCCGCAGCGGCGTGACCAAACTGATGAAGGATTTGCACTACGGCCGCGACTACATTTACACCCACGATGACCCCACGGCGCCGCAGGATTTCCTTCCGGAGCGCCTCAAGGGGCGCCGCTTCCTGAAAGATTGATCGGCCGCCCTGGCCGCCGCCATTGAGCAGCCGCCCTGGCAGCAGAAAGAAATTAACCGTCGCACCATGCGCAAGCAATCGCTCATCACCATGTTCGTCGTCATGGCCGTCGGTACCGCGCTGCTGTTCCGCTATGCCACGCCGCCCGCGCCGGAAAAAGCGGTCGGCGCGGCCTTTTCGAAGCTCGCGAACGCAGAGCACCTGGCGGGACTCGTCACGGTGGCGACGTCCGCGGGCGCGAACCCGATCACGCTGCATGGCGCGTTCAAGTTCGATCTTCCTCCCGGCGGCGTCTCTTCCGGCGAAGCGACGTTCACCACCGTGGGCGAGGGCGGCGGACAGGAGATCGTGGTGGATTCGCGCGCGGTGGACGGCGACCTCTATTTCAACGCCAAGAACCTGCCTGCGGGCAAGATTGGCGACGTGTCGTTGGCGCAGGTCGGCGGCGCATGGTGGAAGCTCGACCGCGCGACGCTCGGTTCCTTCATGGACGTGCGCGCGGGGATCGCGCCCAAAGCCAAGGTGGGCGGAAACGCCGGCGCGGCCTGGACCGCGCTGCGTGACCTCGCGCTCGGCGGTTCCATGTTCGTGACCGACGGCGGCGCCCAGACGGAGATCGTCGGACGCGTCATGACCTACAAGATGGTCCTCGGCGTGAAGCGCGAGGCGGCCAAGGCGTTCGCCGCGGCGCTTCGCGAGGCCATGCTCGGGCAATCGCTTTCCTCCGCCGATGCCGCCGCCATCCGCGACGCGGCCGCCGACGTGACCGCGCGCGTCACCGCATGGGTGGATCCGCGGGCCGGAAAGCTGCTGCAGATGCAGATCGATCTCGAGGGCACCGGCGGCGCGCAGAGCATCATGCTGACCGCGCTCGATACGGACACGGTGGCCGGCACGCGCGCGCCGGAAGACGCGAAGTCGTTCGATGACCTGGCGCGGACGCTGTTCATGAAACCCTCCGCGGATGCCGGTGCGGCGAAAACCGCGCCGACGAAAGCGACGCCGAAGCCCGCGACCGCTTCTCCCAAGAAGAAATAACCCCTGCGCCATGAAGCGCTGGTACGCCAATCCGTACGTCATCGTCGTCACCGCGATTTCCTTGATGGGCATCGCGGTGTCGTCGTTGCTGTTCCTGCTGGTGCCGCAGCCGGGGGAGATCCTGGCCACCATGCAGCGGCGCATGACGCAGGTGAAGACGTTCCACGTGGAGGCCGACGTGCATTGGCGAGGCGCGGCTGGCGCTTCCGGCGGTGCGTCCGGCGGCGCGCCAGAGGACGCGGAGTACGTGCTCGCGGGTTCATATGACCGCACCGATCCCGCCGCGCTCCAGGGCGACGGCACCTTCACGCTCACCACCGGCGGCGCGTCAGCCATGACGTTCAGCGGTCGTCACCTTTCGCTTTCCGGCGCGGGCGCGGCCTCGAGCGTGCAATTCCTGAAATTCGATCGCACGCCGGACCGCGTCGGTGCGTTGCATCTGGCGGAACATCGCGGCACGTGGCTGCGCGCGGACATCGCGTCGCTGGCGCGGCTGACGGCGCTCCCGCTCATCGGCAGCCCCGTCGCGCCCATGAACGCCACCGCGCGCGCCGGGCTCGACGAGGATTTCGCGCGCACGCCGTTCCTTTCGTTCGTGTCCGGACTCAAGACGGAAAAACTCGGTGGCGTGGAATGCAATCATTACCAGGTCCGTCCGGAACCACTCCTCCTCAAGGACTTCTTTTTCGCGCACGAGCAGGCCCGCCTGGGGCGCGAACCCACCGCCAAGGAACGCCAAGCCGCCGATACGTTCTTCGCCGATCTTGCGCCGCAAGACGGCGAGATCTGGATCGGTAAGCGCGACGGCTTACCGCACCGTCTGCGCTTCCGGTTCGCGTTCGACGACGGCGCACGCCGTGGCACGCTCGATGTCACCGCGGACCTGTCCGCGTACGGCGCACCCGTCCGCATCAGCGCGCCGGACGGCACGGTGGAAGACATCACGCCGCTGCTCGCTTCCATCCTCGCCAGCCTGCAAGAGCATCTGCCGCTTGCCAAGGAGGGGAGCGCGAACCGCGTCACGACCGGCACCGGCGGCGGTCTGGGCCTGCCTGTCCCTGACACGTTCTCTCCCGGAAGCGAGGATCCGGACCACGATGGCCTTTCCAACGCGCTCGAAGCCTTTTACGGCACGGACCCCGCAAACCCCGATACCGACGGCGACGGCATGAACGACGGCGACGAGATCAAGGCGAATCGGAATCCGGCCGGCCCGGGCGTGCTGTTCGATTTCACCGGCGGAAGGTTCCAGTAGCGTATGGCGATCCGATCTCTGCGCGGACCGACCGCGCGCACGAAATCCAAGGTCTCACCCGGTGACGGGCGGCTCCTCATCCTGCGCGGCGTCATGCTGCTCGGCTTTTTGGCCGTGGCGGGGCGGCTCTTCGTGCTGCAAGTGCTTTCTCACGGGTTCTACTCATCGCTCGCGTCCGAACAGCAGGGCTTCTGGAGCAATCTCGTGCCGGAGCGCGGCTCCGTCTTCCTGAGCGATCCGAAATCCGATGACGGCCGGTTCCCCGCGGCGATCAACCGCAACACCTTCGTGGCATTCGCCGACACCAAATCGCTCAAGGATCCCGCGGATGCCGCAAAAAAACTCTCTCCGGTGCTTGGCCTGGCGGAAGGCGATCTGCTCCTGCTCATGTCAAAGAAGGACGATCCCTACATCCCGCTCGCGAAGGACCTCAACGACGACAACGCGGAGAAGGTGCGAACGCTGGGCATCCATGGCATCGGTTTGGCCAAGACGCAGCAGCGGTTCTATCCGGAGGGGAGCACGCTGGCGCACATCACCGGCTTCGTTGGTTCGGATGCGAAGCGCGGACGCACGGGCAAGTACGGCATCGAGGGTTTCATGGAGAAACAGCTTGCGGGTGAGAACGGTTCCTTGAGCGCCGACGGCACCGGCGATTTTCGGCCTGCCAAGGACGGCGCGGAAGTCACGCTGACGATCGATCGCTCCATCCAGTTCGTGGCCTGCCAGAAACTGCAGGAGGACGTGGTCAAGTTCGGCGCCGCGGGCGGCAGCGTAGTCATCGCGAATCCCAAGACCGGCGCCATCCTCGCGCTCTGCAACGTGCCGACGTTCGATCCGAACGCCTTCGCCAAGACGGAAGACGTCTCCGTGTTCAACGACGACGCCATTTTCCGCGCCTACGAGCCCGGCTCCGTTTTCAAGCCGCTCATCATGGCCGCGGCCATCGACGCCGGCCTCGTCACGCCTAACACCACGTTCGACGACACGGGCGCGGTGAAGATCGGACCGTTCACCATCCGGAACTCCGATCTGGCGGCGCATGGCACGCAGACCATGACGCAGGTGCTGGAGAAGTCGCTCAATACCGGCATGATCTGGGTGTCAGCCAAACTCGGGCCGGACGCGATGAAAAAGTACGTGCAGGCGTTCGGTTTCGGGAAGCAGACCGGCATCGAACTCAACTCCGAAGTCGCCGGCAGCATCGAATCGCTTTCGAAGAAAGGCGACATTTGGAGCGCCACGGCATCGTTCGGTCAGGGCATCACCGTGACGCCGGTGCAGCTGGTGGCGGCGTACGGCGCGCTGGCGAACGGCGGCAAGCTGATGAAGCCGTACATCGTCGCGTCGGTGAAGCGGCCCGACGGGCGCGTGGACAAGACGGAGCCGCAGCAGGTCCGCCAGGTGGTGACGGAGCGCACGGCCTCGCTCCTGGGAGGCATGCTGGTGGACGTGGTGGAGAACGGCCACGGAAAGCATGCGGCGGTCCCGGGGTACTGGGTGGGCGGCAAGACCGGCACGGCGCAGATCTCCGCCGGCGCGAGCGGCTACGTGAAGGACGCGGCCATCGGTTCCTTCGTGGGATACGCGCCCATCGATGATCCGCAGTTCGTCATGGCGGTCAAGCTCACAAAGCCGACCAACGTGGCGTGGGCCGAATCCTCGGCTGCGCCGCTGTTCGGTGACATCGCGAAATTCCTGGTACAATACCTGCAGATACCGCCGGAACGGAAGAACTGATTCTCGTGATTTTTGCCGCCTCAAGCGGCCCATCCTCAACCTTATGCGCGCATTCGTCCAAAAACGCCTCGCAACCGCCGCCCGCGCCCTCATCGCGCGTGAGCAACCCGCCGTCATCGCCATCACCGGCTCCGTGGGGAAGAGCTCGGCCAAGGAAGCAATCGCTGCGGTCTTGCGGCGAAAATTCCCGGTGCTCGCGTCGCCGGGCAACTACAACACGGAGTTCGGATTGCCGCTCACGGTCCTGCAGCTCCCGATGCCGTCATCCTCTTTCGGCTGGCTCGGTACCGTTTTGAAAGCCGGCTCCCGCGCGCGCGGCATGCAGGACTATCCCAAGACGCTCGTCCTGGAGATGGGTTCCGACAAGCCGGGCGACATTGCAGCGCTGACCGCCATCGCGCAGCCGCAGATCGCGGTGGTGACGGCGGTGGGGGAGTCGCACATGGCGGCGTTCGGATCGCAGGAAGCCATCCGCAAGGAGAAGGCGTCGCTCGTGCAGGCGCTGGGTGCGGAAGGCGTGGCGGTGCTGAACCGCGACGACGAGAACGTGTGGAGCATGCGGGAACTCACGAAGGCGCGCGTGCTGACCTACGGGTTCAATACGGAGAGCGATATCCGCGCCATCGAGCCGGTATCGTACGCCTGTGCGTTCGAT
>JBEEJS010000050.1:0-7252 GCA_041169025.1 Candidatus Parcubacteria bacterium | reverse complement strand
CGGGCACGCGCGGCGTCATCGAGCAGCTGGATGATGTCGACGGCATCGTCGGAATCTGAGGCCTTCAGCATCGCCTCGAGTTCGTCCTTGGAAAGCGCGGGCAGGATGTGTTCCTGCGAATAATCGGAAAGGTCGTAGATGATGCGGCCCTGACGCTGCGGCGGCATGGCGCGGAAGGTGCGGATCTTCTCGTGGTCGTCCATGCCGTCGATGAGATGCATCAGTTCCTCGTCGGGCGTGGTGGCGAGGAGCTCCTTCAGCTTGGCGTCTTCGCGGCGAAGCAGCACGTCAGTGAAACGGGCGGCGAGATCGGGGAGGTTGAATGCGGGGATGATGGTCATGCAAAGGGAACGATGGAGTGATGCCGGGAGTATATCGTGCTGGGGCGGATGCGGGAAGCTTTTTTCCCTCAATTTCCTCTCTTGACGGGAGAACGGCCCGTGCGGTATGTACTGGACCGCCATGACTCACCTAAGCTACCATGCACCCATATGCAGGAGGAACGCATTCTCGAGGAATTGAAATCGCTGAATGGCAGGTTCGACACCGAGCTTCGAGGTTTGCACTCCAGGTTCGATGCCGTGGACGGAAGGCTAGACGCCGTGGACGGCAGGCTTGATGCCATGGACGGCAGACTTGAGCACCACGATGACATGTTCCGACTGATGGCGGAAAAAATGAACACGGTGGAATCGACGCAGAACCGCATGTTGGATGCGATGCTCGATATGAAGAAGACCATGGGAACGCTCGCCACCAAGGAGGAACTCCACGAGGTCGACCAACGCGTCAGCGGAACGCTCGCGGAACACACCGTCATCCTGAACCGTCTTGATGACGAACGGCTGGTGACGAACATGCGACTCACTCGGCTAGAACGAGGCCGAGCTGCATCGGCGTGATACGAGAAAGACCCCGCTGGCCGGGGTCTTTGCGTTTCCGCGTCATCGTCTGAACGTCATTCCACCTCGTGCTCCGTGATCGGCTCCTTCCGGTACATCAGGAAGAACCTCAATATTCGCGCAGCCCACGTCTTGTCCGCGGACTTCCCTGTCTTCTTGAGCCGTGACGCCGGCGTAGCGATGCGCGTCATCACATATTCAATCAGGCGCGCGTCCATGCGCACGATCCAGGCCAGCGGCCCCTTGGAGAACAACCCCGATTCCAGCCGCTTGTTGGTGATCTCGATGGCATGATCCGGACAGACGCGTTCGCACGTCTCACAACCGATGCATTTGTCGAGATCGATGAAGATCCCCGGTTCCCCGAGCATGCCCAGCTCCTTGTCGTGCCAGGAGATGGCGTTCACCGGGCACTTCATGATGCACGACCCGCAGGATTTGCAGAGGTCATTGAACCGGGTGACGCGGATCTTGGAGGTCTCGGCCACGCGGGCGCCGAAGCGGCGCGGGTCGTTGGCGTTCGGTGCGTATTCCATATGGTTAGCGCATGGACGCGTTACCGGCTTGCGCGGCCGAGGCCGCCGCAGCGGGCGCGATCAGATCGAACCCGATATCGAACGCCTTCTGGTTCAGCGCCTTCAGCGCCGGGTCGGCGGCGTACTTGTCCTTGAACGTCTTGTCGAGCGCCTTGGCGAACGACGAGCGATCCAGAGCCGGCGTGAGCGCGACCATCGCGCCCATCAGCACCATGTTGAAGGTGCGCGGTTTCTTCAATTGCAGTTTGGCGATGTTCCCGGCGTCCACCTCGTGCGGCTTCCACGCGGCGATCGCACTTACGTCATGCACCAGCGAGGAGTTCACGATGACGCGCGTGCCATCCTGAAGCGCATCCATGATGCGCGGGATGGCCCGCTGCGACATGACCACCCACAGGTCAGCCTTCTCGAACTTCGGGAACGGAATGTCCTCGTCGCCGATCTGCGCGTACGCAATGGAGACGCCGCCGCGTTTCTCGGTGCTGAAGTACGGGACGTACACGCTCTTGAGACCCTGCGACCAACCGGCATATGCCATCGTTTTCGCGATGCTCAAAACGCCCTGTCCCCCTTCGCCGCAGATGATGATCTTGAAAGGCGCTCCCATATCAGTAGCGTTTCACGGGATAGACGCCCGCCAGCGTGTGCTCCAGGAACGCGAAGGTCTTGTCCGGCCGGTCCATGGTCTTCCAGTTGAGCGTGCATGGCGAAAGCACTTCCACGAAGGTGAAGCCTTTGCCTGCCATGTGGAATTCCAGCGCATCCTTCATGAGCTCACGCAGTTCCAGTTGCCGCGACGTGATGCCGCGCGCCACGAACGCCGTGGGGTTCACCTCGCGGATGAGCTCCGGCCCCTTCATATAGTATTGGTCCGCACCGCACGGCGCGGTATCCACCACCATGCCGGGCAGCGTGGTGGGCGCTTCCTGTCCGCCGGTCATGGCGTACACGGCGTTGTTGACCACGATGACCATGATCTTGTCGTCGCGTACCGCGGCGTTGAGCAAATGCCCGCCGCCGATGGCGTACGCGCCACCATCGCCAACGTACGCGATGGTCACCGCGTCCGGCCGTGCGCGCTTGAAGCCCACCATGGTGGGAATGGTGCGGCCGTGATGCGTCTCAATGGTGTCCAGGTTGAAGTAATCCCAGGCGAGCAGCGAGCAACCGATGTCTATGCCGAACGCCACGTTCTTCTGGATGCCCAGCTCGTCTATGGCGAACCCGAGCGCTTTCAGCACTTCCGGATGCCCGCAGCCCGGGCAGAACAGGTGCGGCTTGGATTCAACGCGAACGCAGCTAGGGAAGGCCAGTTTGAGGTCGTCGGCGTTGATTTTTTGGGGCGCTTTTTGCGCCGCGAAACTCGCTTGCGGCATATCAGGCGGTTTGTTTGGCATGTTCCTGCACCAGCCGGACGATCTCCGCCGGCGTGATGCCGATGCTGGGGCGCGCGTACTCGATGATCGGCGCGCTGCAGTGGCCGTACAGCGCATCCTTCACGAAACGAGCCAGCTGGTTGATGGCGGATTCAGGGACGATGATCTTGGCCATACCCTGCGCGGCCTTGCGGAGCGCCGCCTCCGGGAACGGCCGCAGCGTGATGGGCCGGAACAACCGCGCCTTGATGCCGAGCCGCGCGAGTTCTGAAAGCGCGGACTTTGCGGATGCGGACACGATGCCGTGCGCTACGATCAGTATCTCCGCCGACGCGTCGCCATGCTCCGCGTATTCGATGATGCCCGGAGCCATCCGGTCCCACGCCTCCTGAATCTCCAGATTCACCGCCAGCGTCTCCTCTTCCATGTTGAGGCAGTTGCGGAAGCAGTCGTACGACGTGCCGTCAGTGCCTTTGCGGATATGCAACTCCGGCGACGGAACGAGCGTCTCGAGCGGACGCGCCCGCGTCTTCTCCAGCATGTACGCCTCCGGCTCCACCATGTGGATGCCTTTCTCTTTGGGGTCGTAGATCTCCACCTCGCCCATCATCTTGGCCAGGTAGCCGTCGCCAAGGAGGAACGTGGGGAACCGTTCCTGCCACGCCACGTTGAACACCTTGATGCCGTAGTCGTACAGCTCCTGCAGGCTGGCCGGGGAATACACTATTCGGAAGCCGTTGCCGTTGCCGCCAAAGCACGCCAGGTTCACTTCCGATTGAGAATAAATGACCGTGCTGGTGCTGGGTCCGCCACGCTGGTTGATGTACGCCACCACGGGCAGGCGCATCGCTTCCGCCATGGAGAACGCGTCCTGCATGAGGACGTGGCCGGGGCCGCCGGTGGCGGTAAAGGCGCGAACTCCTGCGAGCACTCCGCCGATGAGCATGAATGACGCGCCGGTCTCGTCCTCTGCCTGGAGGAAGATGAGGTTTTCCCGTTTGGCTGCGTCCTTTGCCGCGTCCTCACACGCTTCCTTGGACCAGAAATGCAGGATTTCCGAAGAAGGGGTGATCGGATACCCGTACATCGCCTTCGCGCCGGCGGCCCGGGCCGCGCGGCCGAGGGCTTCGTTGCCCATGAGGAATTTCTTTTCCATGGGGGGAGTATAGCATCGTTCGGGCCGTGAACGAAAAAAGGACCTCTTAGCGAGGTCCTTTTTTGGGGAACGGATTCAGCGCAGCACCCCGCCCCACTCCACCACCGTGAACCCCTTCCGCGCGAACGGCGCGCCGAGCACAGGCGGATGCGCAGGTACCGGCGCTTGCAGTTCCTGGTAGTCCATCAGGATGCGGAGACGCGAATCGACGGGCGCGGACAGCGTCATCGGCGCAAGCGCGTCCATCACCTGCGTGCCATGGAAGCCGAGCTTATACCACGGCGCAGCGGTCATGCGCGGCAGCCAGAACTCCATGAAGTCAGCCCGCTCCTTTTCATTGAGGCCGATGCGCGCGAGCGTGACGCGCAGGAACTCCGGCACGTCCGCGCGCGCCACCACCCAGAAGTCGCGCGGCGTTTCGTACGCGCCTCCGCGGCCTTCCCAGAAGAGGTACGGATACGTCTTGCCGTCGCGGAGGTTCAGGAGCGAACCGTCCGTGTGCGCCACGACGTTCCAGCCGCCCTCGTACGCGGGTTCGGACTTGGTGAATCCGCCTTGCGGGGTGAGATGGACGGTGACGGGTTGGGTTTTGGGCGGGTAGAGGTAGATGACGGGTTTGCCGCATTCGGCCGCGGACATGGCATCAGTGGACTGGAACGCGATGAGACGATTGAACGGATCGCGGATGAAGAACACCGGGCGTTTGGCAATGAACCGTTCGAAGGCACCCGCTGCGGTGTCCTGATACTTGGAAGCCGAACCCTCGAACATCTGGTGAATGTACGGCGTATCCATGTTTACGGGCACGTACACCGGCCCACCAGCGGCATCCTTGCCGGCGACGCGAAGCTGACCGAGCGAATCCGCATCGCCGAGCAGCGTCTCGTAGGTGACGCCGCAACCGGTGTGAATGTCATGCGTGTACGATGCGGTGTTCCGCTCTTCCTTGCCGCCGTCGGTCCACGTCACCGCGGGAGCCGCGACGGAACCGAACGGCACCGCGTCCGCACCGATGTTCGGGATCTCGTACATGAGCGTCGTCACGCGGCCATCCTTGCGCATGGCGTAAAAGCTCGAACTCCTGGTCGCATCCGGGCCGATCGCGTACAGCGTCGTTGAGATGGGAGACGCGACGGTGCCGATCGCGACCCATTGCGGGTCAGGCTTCTGCCAACGGGAGGTGTGCAGGACACTGAAGACATTGCCTTTGGTATCAGTAAGCTTCCGCGCGTCGGTCAGATCAGACGCCGCGAATTGCAACGTATCATCTGAAATACGCGAATAGAGCTGCTTCATGTCCTGGACGCTGCCATCAAACGGCGGCCATGCGGCGAACCGCGGGGCATTATCACCTTCATCGCCCGAGCGGACTGATAATGCGACGAGTCCGTAACCGTTCGGCGCACGGAGCAGGTAGACGTTCTTAACCGTGGAATAGCTTGTCGCTTCCGGCGACTCGTAGAGCAACACATCGAAATCCTTGTATGTACCGGAGCGAACGACGCCGATTTTCACCACGTCTGGCGTGGCATACGACCAGCCTGGACCATCCTGATCCGGCTCGTTGATGACATCCTTGTAGGCCCGGAGCAGCTGGATATCAGCGGGCTCAACTGCCTGCTTGGACACGGGAATCCACGCCACGTCCAGCGTGCTCATCGTTTTATCTCCAGTGGAATTCACGGACGCGGGCGTATTCGTATCTGTGGCCACATCTGTATTCACGGGATTCGTCGCGCTACCATTTCCGTCGACATTCATCGTCACTGGCGGCTGCACTACCACGTCCGGGGCTTTCGGGACCGGAACCTTCTCCGGAAGCGCGTATCGACCAAGCGCCATACCAGCCACCAATAGCAGAATCGCCGCCCCCGCGCCGAGCAACGCGTTCTTGTTCACCGCACCACGCATCGTCTTAAGGATCGCCGCCTTCCGATTGGTAATGATGTTCATGGCCGTACATGAGTGAGTAATGCCTTGCCGTCTTGAAGCCCGATTTGCGTGAAGACTTTTTGCGCCTCGTCGTCCGTGAGCGGAGAAACGCCCTGAATCGTCTCCCGCAGCGGGATGGCGCGCACCTCCGTGCCGTCCTTGCCGGTGAGCAGCAGGTAATCCACGCGGATGCGTTCTCCCTTTGCACCGATTGTAGCACGTTCCGGGAGTATCAGGATTCCATCGGCCCGTCGCGCCACGGTCACTCCAGTATCCACGCGCACGCCCAGCTCCAGGGCGCGCGCGGCGGAAATGACAGAAGTTCCTCTGAACACTCGCGCAGCGCCCTCGGCGGGATAGCCGTTCACGCGGTCAGTATCCGCGTAGCGCGTACGCCATGTTGGCACTGGCCCCAATGGCAGGTAGGACGCTGTCAGCAGATCGCGCGCAATCTGCGCTTCGTACTTGTCCGCCGCCATCACGTGTACGCCATCGTTAGAAGGCGGTCCGCCGAAGTACCCCATGATGTGACTCGTATCGTCCTGCGGCGCGTTTGCCGCACCCATGTGCAGCGAGCTCCCGTGATACGTCTGGTACCAACCTTGCAGTTCGCGCACGGCGTTCACTGCGAGCAGCGTGCGCATCGTAGGCACGGAGTCAGTCTCGATATCCGGGAAGTCCGTACGCCCGCTCCGTAGCACCGACATCGTCACCTCGTCGTGCGCGTCCGCGATGTACTCTGGCAGGTAATGCGACAAGTCCGTGCTCGCAATGACGACCGATGGCACCCAGGTGCCGATGGCGCGCCCAATCGACTCCGCGTCGGACGCGGACAACGAATCATCAAGCGCGATGGCGACGATACGTGCGTTGGGGAACGACCGTTTCACGAACGGGGTGATGAGGCCGATACCGTGTTCCTTTCCAAAGCACGTCTCGTCCTTGCGGAGTGCGGGTGCGGAAGCCAACAGCGCGTCCACGGCGCCCAGATCTGAATCCACTCGGCCGTACGGTGTGGTCCATGAACCTTCCGATACCGCGGCCGCGCTTTTCCCACGATGAAAATGGTTCGGACTGATGATGACGACAGTGCGCACCGATGGAGAACCGATCATTGCGAACACGCGCGCGATCTCCGGCGCCACCAGGAGATGGTGTGCTACCACGGCGGACTGCGCGTTCACCGATGTGACCGCACCTACCGCGTCATACGCACCATCAAAGAGCGAGCGCGGGAAATCCCCGTGGGCGTAGACGGGCTCATGGCCGGTGGGTGCGCGTTCGGGGAGGTGGTTGGTCCGGAGGATGTCGTTTGTCTGGCTGCCGAAAAGACGGGAGCGAAGATCAGGT
>JBEEJS010000049.1:0-2672 GCA_041169025.1 Candidatus Parcubacteria bacterium | reverse complement strand
CGAGCGGCACGTGCGCACGTTCAGACGCGACCGATCAGTTGCATTGCCTTGTGCCAAAGCTTTTTAAGGCCAGCGGGCACGAACGACGCGACGATGAATGCACCAAGGATGGCGACGGTGAACGTCAGAATTGACGACACGTAGCCGGTGGCCGAAGTTGCGACGGTCGCAAGGTCCGGATCCGTTGCCTTCACTGCGGTGAGGGCGAACAGGCCCATCACCGAAGCGACGGACGCTACCTTGTATGCACGGAGCTGCATCTTGTTATTCATATGAGTGGTTCCTTTCCTTGCGACCTTTTATAAACGCGGGCGGATGTGCTTCCGCGTGCTGAACGTCGTTTTCATGCCGTTGCCGTGGTATTCGGTTTGGCTTTCAGTCTCGTGAACGTCCACGCGAGGTGCACGAAGTCGGAATTTCCTGATTACGTAGAAGGGGAGATACACGATGCCGAGTGTCAGCGCGCCACGTACGAATGTGAGCATCAAACGTCCTGCGCTTCCGCTTGTTGTTCCAAAGAGCGAGCATATCCAAACGAACATGCGCCATATCTGCGTTATGCCGGGGATGTAGAGGAAAAAGTGCAGCGCGAAAGACGGGATGTTGAACAAGAGATCAAACAGCCTGATGATTACGCCGAGGAAATACATGAAGATGCTTCCCATATCATTTGCTCCACCAGCCGAACGCGATGTACGCGGTCAGCCAGCAAGCGAAAACGTTTGAGCAGATGTCAAACACGTCTTTTGTCATATCGTTCCCCAAAGGCGGTTCAGCGCGTAAAATAGGATTTTCGCAATTGGCACCAGGAAGAATCCTATGCGCATGGTGTCGAATGCGAGTTGAAAGCTGGTATCTCCCATATCATTTGCGTCGTTTCATCGGCCATCCGTACGCGCCAAGGAAAAAGGCCCCGTAGCACAGGAAAGGCGCGATGCCAAGAAGGAAGTGATCCACGGTGAGTTCAGACCCGCTCATATCGGTGCGCGTCATCCTTGAACTGATCAAGAATCACGAAAAATCCAGCGATTCGGGCCGCCGCTTCATCAATTGTCTTATGACGGGTTTCTTTCCCGTCAATCCGGACATGCCAAATCCGGTTTACCAAAACGCAGGTTAATCTGTGCTGCAGTAATCGGTTTTTCGTTCCTACTTGGTTTGCGCGCATGTGAGTTGGATGACAGCGTTCGCAAAACGTCTCCTTAGGCGACTCATTCCAATGAAATAAGAGGAAGATGTGTCGCCTAAGGTTTATTGTACGACACTATATAGGCAGCGCCGACAGGCGCCAAACCCTTGTCCCCCGCGCATGTCCGTGCTAGCGTACGGGTGGTTCTTTGGTGACGCCTGGCGTCATGAAAGGTCTCACATGTCCAAGTTCGAAGTGATCGTCGGAGGGGCGCTCCTCTCCGCCTTGGTAGGGGGGAGAGCCCTCGTCATGAGACTCTTGAAAGACGATGAGGCGACTCCCCGGTCCCCCGTCCCCGCCTCCCCAGAGGCCAAACGGGGAGCGCGGCGTACGCATCGGTTCGGACGCGCGCCGCAAGGGAGCAGGGAACGGGTCGCCGCTCACGAGGCCGGCCATGGATTCTCGGCATGGATCTCACTCTACGTTACGAACGTGAAGAGCATCGTCATCCAAGAGAAGCACGGTCAGCACGGCGGCCAAGTCCAGCACTTTGGGACGGCGTCACCCAGCATGGGTAACCGCTGGGACAGCATCGTCATCAGCCTGAGCGGCATCGCCGCGGAACAACGGCTTTGCGGGTCGCTCTTCTCCGCCACCGCGAAAAGCGATCTCTTGCGATCGCTTGAAACCGCGCGGCTGCTCATGGAGGACGAGGCCCTGCGCGGCTGCTCGACGGTGCCGCCATGGCCTCACCATGAAGTAGCGGGGACCGACGTATCGGACGTCGCGAGCATGTACACGGAACCGCTCACCTCGCGCGAGAACGGGATCCTCCGCATGTGCTTCCGCCGCGCCGTCTGGATCGTCCGGACGCACGAGGAACGCGTCATTCCACTTGCCGAGGCGGTCATCGCCAAAGGCACGCTCACCGAGGACGACGTCCGTGCCATCCTAGGAGAGCGTCCGATAACCCTGTTCGGCACGCGGCGCGGAACGTAGCCGCGGCGCCCTCGCCACACTCACCGACGACGTTCATCGAAAAAGGAGAGTTCACATGCCGCTCGTACCCTCGTTGTTCCTTCCCGCCGTCATCATCGCCACGGCAATCGTCCTGCATGCCGCGTTCCGCACGCCCCTCTCGCGTTGGTACCGCCGCATCGTGCTGCGGAACGCGCTGCATGCGGGTGCGCCACGCGCCGTCGCCGCGTATCGCGCGGCGGCCGAACGATTGTTGTCCTGGCAATCGCCGTCACCGCGGAACGACATCGCCGTCCTGTTCGCGGAACCTGCGGCGGATGCGCACCTCGGCGTGCGGCATGCGGCACCGACCATGGCACGAGCCATGCAGTGGCGACGTGCCATCGACCTCGCGTCCGGCGGCACCACCTGCACCGAAGACGCTGCTGAAACGCACGCCGCGCATGTCCCACTAGGCAACGGGCGAGGCGCGACCAGGGGCGGTCTCGATGTCTTCCTGGCCCATGCGTTCGGTGAGGAGACTTTCTCCGAGCAGACGCAATGGCGTCTACTGGACGACTGGGAA
>JBEEJS010000048.1:0-17441 GCA_041169025.1 Candidatus Parcubacteria bacterium | reverse complement strand
GGCGGTGAACTGGCGGTACTGCGTGGCATGTTCCACTTCCAGTACGCGGCCCTCGAGCAGGGTGACGCGATTCCGGAGGTGGGAATTGGCAGACGCCAATTGCTCGAAGTCGAGACGCGACGTCTCGCGCTCCTGCTGCAACGCGGCTTCGAGTGCCGTGATGCGCGCGTCCGCGTCCGCCGGGGCGGCGGTCACGGGGGCTGCGGCATCGGTCGTGGCAGCGGGCACGGCGACATCCGTCGTGACCGCCGTGGAGGCTGCGTCTGCCGGTGCGGGCGCCTCGGTGACGGTCACGCTCTCGCTGGCATCGGGGAGCGCGGCAGTCGCGTCTTGCGCCAGGGCCACGTTGGCCGAGAGCAGGGAAAACAGGGTCAGAAAACGTGAAACGTACGTCATCGTAAACCTCTTTTTTGACAGGGATCTCCCGATTCGGGATTGGCCTGAGGGTACCAAAAAAGAGCGAATTTGTCAATATGTATTGACAAGAAAAGACCGCCGCATGCAGCGACGGTCTTTTAAGGGGATTTTTGACGTTTCGTGCGCTACGGGAACCGCGCCACGATGCTCAGCATCACCGTGGGCTGCGTCAGCGGTCCGGTGAGCGCTTTCGCCGTGGATGCCGTGTGATCGGTGGCGTGCGATTGGATCTTGTGATTGAGCAGGTAGACCTCGCTTGGCGTGAAGGAATTCAGCTGACCTGGGTCGGTCTGCTCAATCGCCTTCAGGTCGTCAAGCGATGCGTTCTCCAGTCCCGTAGGCGGCAGGTGCTTCGTCGCCAGCTTCTTGGAGATGCTGACGAAGTCGTTCGCGGCGTCCGTCACCGTGTTCACGTCCGTCTTCACGTCGTTGTACACCGGCTTGACGACATCGAACGGATTCGGCACGTAGACGCTGACGCCTGCCCGCAGACCGAGACGGATCACGTTCGGGATGTCGACCAGATCGATTTCCAGCGCCGACTCGCCGACGAACGCGAACGATTGCCGCAGCCAGCGCGACGAGAAGGCGTCGTCGCGAGTCTGATAGATGATGAAACCGACGCCGAACGGTTGCCAGACCACGCGCTCGCCGAAGTAGACTTGCGGTGCCGCCAGGGTTTGGAGTCCCTTGGCAGGGAAGTAGGTGAGCTTGAGCCAGTTCAACCGGCTCTCGATCGCCATCCGCGGTCCGCCCGGCCCGAAGGCCGTGCCGATGCCGAAGTGGTACATCCGGTAATCCACCTTGTCCTGCAGGTCGTGCAGGTCGGATTCCATCGCGCGCATGCGCTCGTCGGCAAGGATCTCGCGCTGATGCGCCAGGTCGAGCCTTTCGTTCAGCTGATCCAGGCGCTTGCCGTCGGCGATATGCTGCTGCTCCAGGATGGAGAGCTGGTCCTCGAGGCCGCTCATCCGGAGATGCAGCCGATAGGGGGTGTCGTCCGTCGTCGCGTCCGCGTGATTCGCGGCCGTAGCATCAGTCGTGCGGTTGTCCTGCGCCTGCGCGCTGCGTGCCGTCATGAGCGCCAGGAGCGCTGCGACGATCGACTTGTTCACGGTGTCCTCCGATAGTGCGGTCCCGCAGGGGGCCGTGAGGCATGTCAGCACGCCACGGCGAATCTTTCAATGGATACATCGGCGAAAACGAAGACGGCCGGCGCATGCGCCAGCCGTCCCCGGATTCACTTCGTCTCTTTTTTGTCGCACCAGATCTGGATCGCCGCATTCAGATGCGCAGCAAGCCCCGGTGCGGCCTTGTCGTAATACGCGGTGAAGCGCGCATCATCCACGTACATCCGGCCCAGACCGCGGTACATCTCCGGCGCGCAGGGGTAGAAGCGCTCTATGCCGGCGTGGTGGCGGGTGACGAGCGCCTGCATCTCCGCGCTCGTCGGTGCACGGCGCGCGACGAAAGCAGCAGCGAGGTCGGCGAGCAGCGTCGCCTGATCCTCCTTCATGCGTCGCACGTCCTCCTTGGTCATCTTGGCGACGCGCAGCTGGGAAGTCTTGTATGCCTCGGAGGAACCCCAACGTTCCTTGGCTTCCTGCTTGTATGCGTCGATGTCCTCCGTGGAGAGCGAGCCGTAGAGATCCTTGTCGTCTGCGGGCGCGCGCATGTCGTTCATGGTCATATCGATGGTCTTAAGAATCTTGTCGAGACGTTTGCGTTTCAGAGCCAGGAGCCCGCGCTGGTAGCGGAGCGTCGCCGCGCGGTCGCTCCCTGGCTTGTCGAGCAGCGCCTTGATTTCTCCGAGCGGCAGGTCCAGTTCGCGGAAGAAGAGGATCTGCTGCAGGCGGATCAGTTCCTTCTCGCCGTACGCGCGATACCCGTTCTTGTCGACCGAGGCGGGGGACAGCAAACCGGCCTTGTCGTAGAAGCGCAAGGTGCGGGGCGTCACGCCCGAGAGTTTGGCGAGTTGGTGGACGGTGTAGGGCATAGACGAAGGGAGAAAGGTGGAAAGGGGGAAAGTCCGATAGGCAAGAAGTTTCGTTGCGGAAATCCGGTGTCCGTGTCCGCTAACAGAAGCATAAAGTATGACGTAACGTCAAGGTCAAGAGGGGCGGAAATGCGAGCTCGGACCATTGACAATAGCCGCTCAAGAAAGCATGCTTTCCGCCGCATGTGAGATATCCTCCCATGCATTCGCCGCCGCGTGCGGCACGACACGGAGAAACGCATGTCAGAGCAAGCGAAGGATCGGGATCTCGTTCTCGCGCCGAATCAGTACGTACTGATCCTGGACGAGACCAAGGGGTTCCTGTCCACGTGCACGGGACCCTATAAGACGAGCTTGGCGAATTCGGATCGCCCGGTCGTCTTCAACGCCAAGACGCGGAAATTCGATAGGGCGGCGCTCGAAAGCGCCATCCAGGAATTCCCGCAAGCGAACGAGGGCTGGTACGTCGTCCTCGAGAATCCGGTGAAGGAAGCCTCGAAGGCCAAGCCTCCCTCCGGTTCGCACCAGCTTCCGGAGTTGAACTTCGGACGCAAGGTGAACATGCCAGGGCCCGCGACGTTCGCGCTCTGGCCCGGGCAGACGGCGACCGTCATCGAAGGTCATCGCATCCGCTTCAACCAGTACCTGCTCGTGCGCGTCTACAACGAGGAAGAAGCGCGGCAGAACTGGGGTACCGCGGTCGTGAAGACGGCCACGGTCGAATCGAAGCCCGCCCCCGACGGCCAGAAGGAAGCCCTTCTTGGTTCCGGTCAGGCGGCTACGAAGGACGACGCGGCGAAGCACGACGCCACCAACGGCATCGACGTGGACGCCGCGTTGCTCGCCATCGGCACGCAGTTCATCATCCGGGGCGACGCCGTGTCGTTCTACATCCCGCCCACCGGCATCGAAGTGCTGGCGGACGAGAACGGGAAGTTCGTGCGTGACGCCGTCACGCTCGAGCGGCTGGAATACTGCATCCTGCTCGACGAGAGCGGGAAGAAACGGATCGTCATCGGTCCGGACGTCGTGTTCCCGCAGCCCACGGAGAAGTTCAAGCAGGAGGGCGGGAAGACCAAGTTCCGCGCCATCGAGCTGAACGACGAGATGGGCATCTACGTGAAGGTCATCGCCGACTACGAGGAGTCCGATGGCAAAGGCGGCACGCGCAAGTACAAGACCGGCGAGGAACTGTTCATCACCGGGCGCGAACAGCGCATGTACTACCCGCGCGAAGAGCATGCGCTCATCAAGTACGGCACGCAGGAGCGGCACTACAGCGTCGTCATCCCTGACGGCGAGGGCCGATACGTGCTGAACAAGCAGACCGGCAGCATCGGCCTGGTGAAGGGTCCCACCATCCTCCTGCCCGATCCCCGCAAGCAAGTCGTCATCCGACGTTTGCTCGAGGACGGACAAGTGGCGCTGTGGTACCCGGGTAACCAGTACGCGCTCGAGTACAACCGACGGCTCCGCGATCTCACCCGGGCGCAAGGCCAGGCGGAGAACGCGTTGTCCGAAGAGGCCGTTTCGAGCGGCATGCCGGTGATCCGCAACATCACCGCACGCAGCGCCGCCGCGGATGATCTGCAACGCGGCACGTCCTATACGCCGCCGCGCACGCTTACGCTCGACACCAAGTACGAAGGCGCCGTGGCCGTGTCCATCTGGACCGGGTACGCGGTGCTCATCGTGAACAAGGCCGGGCTGAGCCGCGTGGTGGTCGGTCCCAAGACCGCGCTCCTGGAGTACGACGAATCGCTCCAGGTGCTCGAGCTCTCGCGGGGCAAGCCCAAGACCACGGACGCGCTGGAACGCACGGTGTACCTGAAGGTGGCGAACAACCACGTCACGGACATCGTCGCACTCGTCACCAAGGATCAGGTGGAGGCCAACGTCAAGCTGTCGTATCGCGTCAGCTTCGAGGGCGACCCCGCACGTTGGTTCGCGGTGGACAACTACGTGAAGTTCCTGTGCGACCACCTCCGTTCCGTGCTTCGAGGCATGACCAAGAAGCAGGGGATCGAGCAGCTGAACGATTCGTACGTCTCCCTCATCCGCGACGCCGTACTCGGCGAGAAGGATGCGAGCGGCAAGCGCGTCGGCCGGTTGTTCGCGGAGAACGACATGCGCGTGCATGACGTGGAAGTGCTGGAGCTGGTCATCAAGGACCCGCAGATCGCGGCGCTCCTTGGCAAGGCGCAGCACGAAGCGGTGCAGACGGCGCTGACGCTCGCGACGAAGCAGCGCGAGCTGGACGCGACCGTGCGGAGCGAGGACATCGCCCGCAAGATCGCCGACGAGAAGGAGAAGACCGCGGATCACCTGCGGACGATCCGGACCGAAGCGCTCGAAAGCGAGCTGAAACTCGCCCTGGCGCGCCTCGAGAACGAGGCACAGGCCGCGGACGAGCGGCTGGCGCAGCTCAAACGGCAACAGGCCGAGGAGCTGCTGCTGAAAGCCACCGAACGAATGGACCTGGCGGCGGATCATGCGGCGGCACTCGCCCATGAGCGCGGTCAGATGCAGCAGCGCATCGAGGAGCTGAAGGCGGAAGTGGAAGCGGTGGTCAGCAAGGCCGGCGCGATCTCCCCGCAGCTGATCGCGGCGCTGCAGGCGTTCGGCGACAAGCACGTCTTGGAGAACGCGGTGAAGTCCATGGCACCGATGGCGCTCCTGGGCGGAAACAGCGTCGTCGACGTCCTGAAGAAGGCGTTGGCGGACACGCCGCTGGCGAAGACGGTGGCGTCGCTCGGTGTCAACGGACACGCGGCGAACGGCACGTCCGTCGAGAGCTGAAGCGAGACATCTGATCTGGCCGGTCCACTGCATGTGGACCGGCCTTTTTTTGCGGCGCCGGACGGCTTCGTCGCCCGCCCTCCGAACTGCTAGAATGGGAAGCGTCACTCACTGTCCCCACCATCATGCGCACCATCGAAAAGAACCTCCTCTACGGCGCCAACATCTGGTACTTGGCCGAAGGCATGCTCGGTCCGCTCATGGCGGTGTTCGCGCAGCGCGTCGGCGGCGACATCCTGGAGATCACCTGGGCGTGGGCGGCGTACCTGGTCATGACGGGCGTCGGCACCATCGCCGTCGGGCGCCTTTCCGACCGGCATTTCTCGAAGAAGAAGCTGATGATCGCCGGCTACGCGCTCAATGCCGCGTTCACGTTCAGTTACCTGCTGGTCGATTCGCCGGGCAAGCTGTTCATCGCGCAGATCGGACTCGGGCTCGCCGCCGCGCTCGCGAACCCCACCTGGTCGGCGCTCTACGCGGAATACGAGACCAAGAAGGACGCAGGGTTCATCTGGGGCTTGGCGTCGGGGCAGGGGAACATCACCAACGGCGTCGCCATTTTGCTCGGGGGAGCGATCGTTTCCATGACATCCTTTCCGGTGCTGTTCATGATCATGGGAACCATCCAGGTCATCGCCACGCTGTTCCAGGCGCGGATCCTGAAGATCGCCGCGCGCTGACCCTCGTGGCACCGACCCTGGACCGCACCGCGCGCGTCCCGTATCATGCCCGAAGACGATTCACCGTAACCCGCATCGCCATGTCCGACATCAAACTCTACGGCGCCCGCATGGGCTCCTCGTTCCGCCCGCACTGGATGCTCGCCGAGCTCGGCCTGGAATACGAAAGCATGCCGCTCGACATGGCCAAGGGCGAGCACAAGCAGCCCGCGTACCTTGCGGTGAATCCGGCCGGTCAGGTGCCGACCATGATTCATGACGGCATGGTGCTCACCGAGAGCGCGGCCATCGTGCACTACCTGGGCGAGAAGTACGCCGGCCCCAAGATGTTCGGACCGATGAACGCCGAATCGCATGCGCAGCTCCTGCGCTGGCAGTTTTTCACGCTGCTCAACCTGGACAAGTCATTTTCCGCTCTCGCCGGCAAGCTGTGGGGCCGCCCGCTGTCGGAGGAGCAGGAGGCAAAGGTGAACGCGGACCTGGCGCGCATGCTCCCGGTATTCGAAGGCTGGATCAATGGCAAGCAGTACCTCCTGGGCGATGATTTCTCCACCGGCGACGTCGTTTGCCGCTCCACCTTCATGTACGCGGAAATGACGCAGTACGATCTCTCCGCGTATCCGGGCATCACCGCTTGGATGGCGCGCTGCGCCGAGCGCCCGGCGTTCCAGAAGGCGAAGCAGGGCTAATTCGGGAAAGGCGGCCGTGCCCGCGCATGGCCGCCGTTTCATCTGGAAACGCATGGAAGCGATAATGATCCTCGGACTCAAGAAGACCTACGCCGGCGGCGTGCAGGCGCTGAAGGGAATCGACCTCACCGTTGAGGAGGGCGATTTCTTCGCGCTGCTGGGCGCGAACGGCGCGGGCAAGACCACCACCATCAACGTGCTGGTGGGACTGGTCACCAAGAGCGAAGGCGCGGTCAGCGTCTTCGGGCTTGATCAGGACGCGCATCCGGACGACGTGAAGATGGCAATCGGCGTGGTGCCGCAGGAGTTCAATTTCAACATCTTCGAGACGCCGCGCGACGTCATCGCCACGCAGGGCGGGTATTACGGCATGTCCGTGACTGATGCTTACGCTCGCGCCGACGAACTGCTGGCCGCGCTCGGCTTGTCCGACAAGTCCGGCGTTCCTTCCATGCAGCTCTCCGGCGGCATGAAGCGGCGGCTGATGATCGCGCGCGCGCTGGTACATCGCCCGCGCCTGCTCATTCTTGATGAACCCACGGCTGGCGTGGATGTGGAACTGCGACGTGGCATGTGGGACTACCTGCGAGCGCTCAATGCCGCCGGTACCACCATTCTGCTGACCACGCACTACCTTGAGGAAGTGGAGCAGCTCTGCCGTAACATGGTCATCATTCAGAAGGGGCAGGTGGTGAAAGCCGGTCCGGTGAAAACATTGCTGGCAGAGACCGATGGGCGGCGGTATCGCCTCACCTTGGCCGCCGCACCCACGGACGCTCAGCGTGCCGCTCTTGGCGCGGAAGCCGTGGATGGCACGGACGTCACCGTCACCATTCCCACTGGAGGGACCTTGGACGCGCTGATCGCACGAGCGCGGGAATCCGGTGCCACCGTGATTGACGCCGCGCACGCGCATAACCGGCTGGAAGAGCTGTATCTTTCCACCATCGCCAAATGATATGCAGGTGCAAGCATTGAAAAACGCGTACTTCACCATGGTGCGCAAGGAGACCAAGCGCATCTTCCGCATCTGGCCGCAGACGCTTCTTCCTTCCGTCATCACGCAATCGCTGTACTTCCTGATCTTCGGCGGATTCGTCGGCGCGCGCGTGGGGCAGATGGGCGGCGTGTCGTACATGACGTTCATCGTGCCCGGCCTCGTGATGATGGCGGTCATCCAGAACAGCTACACCAACGTGGTGAGCACGTTCTTCTCCGCCAAGTTCATGAAGAACCTGGAGGAGCTGCTGGTGTCGCCCGTGCCGCCGTGGCTCATCCTCTCCGGCTTCTGCACCGGCGGCCTGGTGCGCGGCGCGGTGACGGGCGGCCTGGTGATGGGCGTCTCACTCTTCTTCACGCGCCCACCGGTGCTGCATCCGTGGGCTGTGCTCCTGTTCCTGCTGCTCACCGCGCTGCTGTTCTCCTTGGGCGGCTTCCTCAACGGCGTCTTCGCCCGCAAGTTCGATGACATCGGCATCTTCGCCACCTTCGTGCTCACGCCGCTCACGTACCTCGGAGGCGTGTTCTACTCCGTATCGTCGCTCCCACCGGTCTGGCAGATGATTTCCAAGGCCAACCCGATCCTCTACATGGTGGACGGGTTCCGGTACGGGTTCTTCGGGACGTCGAGCGTGTCGCCGTGGACGAGCGCACTGGTGCTGTCCGTGGTTTGCGTGGCGCTGGCGGCGGTGAATCTGCGGATGCTGCGGACGGGGAAGGGGATTCGGAATTGAGGCCCGGCGCCTCGTGTCTGCGCGGCGCATCGTGCGTGCGCGACGCATCGCCCAGGCCGCGCGAACAAAAGGAAAAGCCGACCGCATGCAGCGGTCGGCTTTCGTTCTTCGCGTCTTCCTGATGCCGCGCGATCGCGTTCGCGGAGTACGGGCACGGTCGGACGATCAGCGCGTGAGATCGACCTCCTCCGTCCTGGGGACGAGGTGGAGCGTGCCGGGCCTGATCGGAATGATCACGGACAACGATGTCGCGGTGGTATCCAGGCGGACCCTTGATACGTCGAGCAGCGTGCCGAAGCGGAGCGTGCTCGCGATGGCGAGGTACAGTCCGGTCGCGTGTCGGAGCGCTTCGGTGACGCTCGTCGCGCCCGTCCGCAGTATCGCGTCCCGGAGCTTTGCCCGCAGTTCGCTTTTCATCTTGATGAACGTCGGCTTGTCATTCCGTTCCGATTCGTTACTCATGGCGCGTTTCCTTTCGTGCCGGGGACGTTACCACGGACTCCCTGTTTTGTCAATGACGGTAGACACATGGTGCAAAAGGAAAAGCCGACCGCATGCAGCGGTCGGCTTTCGTGACGTCAGCCGTTCTCGATCAGGTCGAACTCGATCATCAGCGCGCGTACGCTGGACGGGTCGTCCCGGTGCGCGATGCGCAGCTTGTGATCCGCCGGGAGCTGCGAGAGCAGTTCGGGGTCGTTTGCCTCGAGCTTGGCGACGACTTCGTCGGTCTTGCGGGCCGAACCCTTGATGAGGATCACGGGCAGGCCGAGTTTGCCGGCCTGCATGATCTCCTTGTAGGTGGCACCGCCGCCGTTCCAGGCGATGAGGCCGAGGGTGAAACCCTCCTCTTCCCGCAGCATCGTCATGAAGCGGAAGTACATGTCGAGGTCGCCGTCCCAGCCGAGGTCGCGGTTCGCGCCGTCCTGCACGATGCAGACGGCCGACATCGCAGGGTTGACGTTGTGGTGCTCGGCGTCGAGCTCGAGGCGCGATTCGCCGACGAGTCCGAGCATGCCGGTACGAGGCACCGTGCCGAGCGCGACGCAACCGGGGTTGCGCTGCGCCATGAGCGCGGGCAGCTCCGTGACCATGGGGTCCACGGCGCCGTCAGCGATGTCGCGCGTGCCGCCGCTGAATGCGACGCCGGTGAAACCGAGCGTGCCTTCCACGACGACGCGAGCGAGGTCTTTCTTGTCCTGAGGCCCTTGGTTGGAACAGCCACCGGCGATGCGCAGGATCACTCTCGATCCGGCTTGCAGCGCGAGCGCCTTGAGGCGGAGCGGCAGGTCGGCGGTGTCCCGGGCCGACGCGTCCTGCACGAGCAGGTCAACGCGGTTTTCCGGGGCGGTCACGGTGTATGGGGTCGTCGTCATTGTCGATCGTTCTCCTTTGGGCTGATGTTGGCACGTTTCCGAATAGTCGTAAGCGAAGCGTCAGTCCGGATCGCGCGTTCACGCGCTCCGGCTGCCCTTTCCCACCAGGGACATCCGGCGTTCCGGCACCGCGCCGAATTCCGCCAGGGCCGCCCGGATGGCGGAGGGATCCTTATCCACGACGCGCACGTTGTCGCGCAGCGCCAGGAACTCCTTGTTCGACGCGTACTCGTCCGTCTTGCGTCCGCTGCCCTTGATGAGGATCACGGGCCAGCCACGGTCGGAGGTCGCGACGATTTCCCGTTCGGTGGTGCCTCCGCCGTTGTAGGCGATGAGGACCGAACCGTAGCCGTCGAAGCACTCGCGTAGGATGCCGGTGATCCGCATGCACTCCTCGAACTCGGCGTCCCAGACGTTCGGGGCGGGGAGCGGCGTGCCGGCGGCGGACATGCGCACCTTGTCGTCGATCTTCGGACAGGCGTTGTCCGCGTTGATCTGGATGACCAACGCGTGATCCTGATCGGGATGGACGATGGTGAAGAAATCGTTCTTCGGGTCGTCTTCGATCTTGACGCCGATCTCGCAGATGCCGATATCGGCGGTGCGCGGGACGATGCCGAGCAGCACGGCGTTGGGGCAGACGGTCTGTTTGAGATGCGGCGGGATCTCGGTGATGCCCTGTCGCACGCGGGACCAGTCGGCGCGGTACACCATGCGCGTGCCGCCGAAGGTGAGCGCGCCCTCGAAACCGACGAAGGCGGGACTGAACAGCTCCTTGAGCCGGTCGCCGTCGCCCTCGGACATCTCGCCGCAGCCGCCGGTGAAGCGCACGATGCACTTGCGGGCCGCCGCAGCGAGGCGTAGCGTCAGACGCTCGGTCGAATCGCCACGGTTCTTGAAAATGAGCTTCGGTGAGGAGGCGAGGTCGGACATGTGGCGTCTCCGTTCTGTCATCCGCAGCATTACGGAATGACCGGACAACATAGCCGAAAAGCCGACGTCCGTCAAGTGTCGCCTCACCACCGGCGCCCCTTGATTTCCCCCTCATTTCATGCCATCCTCACCCCGCCCTTTCCACTTCAAGACAAGGCAGGAACCCATGCGGATCATCCGATTTCTCGTCCTGGCGGCAGTATCCGCCTCGCTCTCCGCGGCCTGCTCCGAGGCGCCTGTCGCGCGCGGATCGGCTGCCCGGCCCGCAATCGTGAAAGCACCGCCGACCCGCCCTCAGCCCTTCCCGTTCTGGACCGCAAAGGTCATGGAGGAGAAGGATCGCACTGGCGCGGCTACCGCCAGCGGCGCGGCGTACCCGATAGCGCCCGGATTCTTCCTGGTGGCATGCACCTCCATGGGCCAAGCGGCCGCCGACATGGCCGCGGATCCGAGCGTGACCATCGCCGACGGGACCGTGCTGCATGACGGCACGTTCGTCGACGTCGACATGGGGCGCTGCATCGGCCTCATCCGCAGCGATTTCTCGCCGCCGGCGTATCCCATCGCCAAGGGCCTCGTCGATACCAAGGAGACGTTCACGGCGCACGTTATCGCGCTCCGCGAAGACACGAGCAAGCCGTCGTCGTATCGCGTCGCGGATTACCGCAGCGGGGAATGCGCCGTCAGTCCCGTGACCAACCCGGAACGCCGCAAGGTGGACCTCCTCTGGTCATGCGAATCGTCGCGTGATGCGCTTCCGGGCTCCGCCATCACGGTGCGCGGTTCGGAAGAGCTCATTGCCGTGCTTTCGAAGGATGGACCTTCACCTGGTGAGCAGGCATCCGCCTCGCAGTCCGGCGTGGGTCCGAGCGGACCGCGCTTCGTGCTCGACCATTATTTCGCAAGCGGCGGACGCGGCATCAGGCCAAGGCCGTCGTACTGAACGATGCGCACATCGGAACGCCCGCGCGCATGAAAAAAAGAAAGCCCCTCCGGCAGGAGGGGCTTTTTACGTTCAATCGGGCTTGGGCCGCAGCGCCCGTTTCTTTTCCTCGCGCTCCGCGTCCTCCGCCGCCTCCCTGGTCCATTCGCGGAAGTCCGCGACGGTGGTGTGCAGCGTGCGTGCAGTGACGTTCTCGTCCGGTTGCACCGGTTTCTTCTTTCGCGGGTCGGCCGCGAGCAGGAGCTGGGCACGGCCGCGCACCAGCAGGATGCACTGTCGCGCGAATTCCTCGAGCACGTCGGCGCGGAGGCCGGGATGCTGAGTGGCGATGCCGTCCATCCACTGCTTCGGACGGTCGATGCGCTTCGAGACGAACACGCGGTTATGCATCACCGGGTTCTCGACGCAGTTCTGGAACATCGCGGACAGGCGGGTGAACAGGAGCGCGACGGCCGCGGGATCCATGTCCGGCCAATGCCGTCCGAACGCCTCGGCGGGGTCCTTGATGCGGAGCGCCGTCTGCATGCGCTTTTCCACCTCGCGGATGGCCTCGATGCCGACCGTGCCGGCATGTTCGCCGAGCGGCCGGGCGCAGTAGCGGTTCACCGCCCAGGCGAGCGCGTGGGGCAGGCGGAAGCGCTCGTCGAAGGCGCACAGGTACTCGCCATCCATGTCGAGCTTCCGTTCGGCATAGAGGTCGAGCGCAGCGGCGCGCGCATGCCCCGGAGGCACGCCGATGACGGTGGCGGCCTGCCGCAGCGTGATGCGTGACGCGTCATCGCCGTCGTATTGGCCGAACCATTCGCCTTGCGCGGTGCGCGCCATGATATCGAGGAGCGCGCCGGTCAGGCCGATCTCCCGCCAGACGGGGCCGTGCTTCAGCCGTTGTTCGGCGATGGCGAGCCGCGAGACGTCGGCCTTCGCGGCACAGTGCAGGCCGCCTTGGCAGGGGTCGTCGCCGGGCCGCATGTAGTCGCCGGCGCAGAGCAGGAGCAGTTCGGACCAGGCCTCGGCCTCTCGTCCTTTTGCCTGCTTGAAGCGATCGCGCGCCAGCAGGACCTCGTGGCCGTCCACGTTCCATCCGCGCACGATCTGCAGTTCGGTGTCTTCCGCCCATGGGCGAGTTGCGATGTCCATGGTCAGTCTCCTTGGAAAGGTGCTTTTGGCAGCCTGCCACGGCACGCGCCGCCCGTCCAGGGAGCATTGCCCGCGCCGCCGCGCTGCGCTAGTCTACCCGCATGAGCACCATCATCCGCGTCGACGGCATCATGAAGAAGCACGGCAACCGCGCCATCCTCGATGGGGCGGAGGTTTCGATCGCCGCGGGCGCGAAGATCGGCGTGGTGGGGCGGAACGGCGCGGGCAAGTCGACGCTCATCCGCATCATCGTTGGCGAGGAGGAGGCGGACGCGGGTTCGGTGATTATCAAGCCCGATGCCAAGATCGGCTACCTGGAACAGCACGAGCCGTTTTCGCCGGAAGAAACGGTGATGGCGTTCCTGGAACGGCGTAGCGGCAAACCGGAATGGAAGTGCGCCACCGCGGCGGGGACGTTCCAGATCAAGAAGGAGATGCTTGAGGCGAAGCTCGGCACGCTCTCCGAAGGCTTTCGCATGCGCGCGCGCCTGGCCGACATGATCCTGCAGGATCCGGATTTCCTGCTGCTCGACGAACCCACCAACTACCTGGACCTGCACACCGTGCTCCTCTTGGAGCGCTTCCTGCAGAAGACGCGCATCGGTTTCCTGCTCGTCTCCCATGACCGCGAGTTCCTGAAGAACACCTGCGACGCCACCTTGGAAGTGGAACGCGGCGGCCTCTTCCTGTACCCGGGAGACATCGAATCGTTCCTGGGCTTCAAGGAGCAGGAACTGGAGCGGCAGCAGAACGAGAACAAGAAGATCGATGCCAAGCGCCGGCACCTCCAGTCTTTTGTCGATCGTTTCCGCGCCAAGGCCAGCAAGGCGAGCTCCGCGCAGTCCAAGCTGAAACAGATCGCGCGCCTGAAACCGATCGAGATCGCGCACAAGCTGAAGACGGTGAAGATCCGCATCCCGCGGTACGAGAAGATGAAGAAAGGCATTGCGCTGGTGTGCAACGACCTCGCCATCGGCTATCCCGGACGCACCGTGGCGTCCGGCATCGCGCTGGACGTGGAGCGCGGACGGCATGCGGCAGTGCTCGGTGACAACGGGCAGGGCAAGACCACCTTTTTGCGCACTATCGCGGGACAACTCGCGCCCACGGGAGGCGAGTTTCGTTGGGGGCAGGGACTCGAGGTGGGGTACTACGGGCAGAAATCGCTGGCGGCGCTGGATCCGCAGGACCGCGTCGACACCTATCTACGCCGCGCCGCCGCGTCCGACGTCCTTCCGGAGGAGCTGATGGCCATGGCCGGCAGCTTCCTCTTCACGCAGGACGATCAGGAAAAGCGCATCGGCGTCTTGAGTGGCGGCGAGCGGGCGCGCCTGTGCCTCGCGGGTTTGCTGCTCTCCAAGAAGCCGGTGTTCCTTTTGGACGAGCCCACCAACCACCTGGATTTCGAGACGGTGGAAGCGCTCGGCGAGGCGCTCGCGGATTATCCGGGCACCATCTTCTTCGTGTCGCACAACCGCACGTTCGTGTCGCTTCTCGCCACGGCCATCTTGGAAGTGGGCGGGGGAGGCATCCGTTCGCTGCCGGGCACGTATGACGAATACGTCTGGCTCTTGGAGCAAGAGATTGACCGCGACATTCCGCGGCCTTCCATCGTGGATGGCGCGGGTGCGGCGGGGGGCGCGGAAGAAGCCGCGCGTCTTGAAGCCGAGCGCGAGGAAGAAAAAGAACGCCGCCGCGAGCAGCGCGATGAACTGAAGGAGCAGCAGAAGCGCCTGAAGAAAGTGGAAGCGCGCGTCATCGCGCTGGAAGACGACCGCGCCCGCGTCCTTGCGCGCATGGCCGCGCAGCCCACGGTGTTCTCTCCGGAGCTGAACAAGCAACTCTCCGAGATTTCCAAGGCGCTGACGGCGGCGGAAGGGGAGTGGATGGAGTGTACGGCGGCTATAGAATGGTTGGGGAGGGAGTGAAGCGCGTAGCATGAATTGTCAGCCACCATTGACATGGTGGCCATGGAGTGTTACGGTACCGTCGTTCACGATGATTCGTCGTGAGCGCAAGGAGATCTGCATGTTCACCTATTCCGGCACGTGCGCGTTGTTCAGCACGTTCCTGTGTTGCGTCCTTTGCCTGTTCACGGGTTGGCTACACGATGACGCATCCCTCGGTGCGCTGACGATGATCGTCCTCATGTGCGCGGGATTGTTGCTCCAGGCGTTTCTCTCCGTCTGCGACATCGGGGCCTTCTCATTCGAGCACCTGTTCGTGACCGTCGCGGCGGGGTTCGGTTTCATGGGTCTTCCAGCGTGGTTGCTCTCACTGATGGTCATGGGCATGACGTTCCTTCCTCGATTCACCTGTCACACGAGCGTTGCCGCCGATGAGGCGTTTGATATCGTCTTCTGGTGCGCCATCGCCGCAGTCACGTATACCGTCTTCTCGGGCGCTTCAGTCGTGGGTTCGCTCGTCTGCGTCGCATTGGCGGCAATGGCGGTGGCCGTGCTCGCCCGGGTCCTCCGTTCCGACCCGACCCATCGCGAATTGGTGGATTCCTGCCGATGACGTTGAATGCTACGTACCCCTTCTCCATGTGAGAAGGGGTTTTTGCTGCCCGCGCTCGTCTTGACCCCGCCCCGTCAAAGGTATACCCTCACCCGTCGCTCCTTTCACCCACATCAGCCACGAAACGACACCAACACGGAGGAAGTCACGATGCATAACGACGACCGTCCCAGCGCTTTCCCGCCCGCGGATCCGGCCAAAAAACCGGCTTCGCTTAAGCCTCCCTCGAGTGGCACCATCGACAAGTTCTCCCTCTGCGCCGCCATCGAGGATATCCACGAAGGCGGTTCGCGCTTCCAACAGACCCCGTACGCGGAACGCGCCATGCTGCTCCGGCAGATCATGCCGCGCATCGAGCATGCGGCGGAGGAGTGGGTGCGCCTGAGCTGCCTCGCCAAGGGAATCGATCCCAAAAGCGACGTCGCCGCGGAGGAACTGCTCGCCGGCCCCGTGGCCGTCATGCGCTACGTGCGACTCCTCGCGGAGAGCATGGACGTGCTGGCGGAAGGCGGGAACCGGTATCCGTTCGCGCGACTGCCCGTGAGCGAACGCTTCGGTCACAAGGCGCTCCAGGTGCGCGTCTTCCCGGCCACCAAGGCCGAAGCGCTCATCCTGCCCGGCGTCACCGCGGAGTGTCATCTGACACCCGGCACGTTGCCGGCGTTCGGGTACTACCAACCGGTGCTCTCCGAGGACCGGTACGCGGTACCGCTCGGCCTCGTGCTCGGCGCGGGCAACGTCAGCTCCATCCCGGTGCTCGACGCGCTCACCATGCTCTTCATGGACGGCAAACCGTGCATCCTGAAGCTGAACCCGGTGAACGATTACCTTGCCGAGCTGTTCGAATCCGTGCTGGAACCGCTCATCGCCATGGACTTCCTGCGCATCGTCAAAGGTGGCATGGAGACGGGGGACTACCTCTGCCGTCATCACCTCATCGAAGCCGTACATCTCACCGGATCGAACCCGACCCATGACGCCATCGTCTGGGGAGCGCCCGGTCCGGAGCGCGATGCACGCAGGCGCTCGTGGCAAGCCGCGCACCATGCCTCGCATGGCGCGGAAAAGGAAACGCGTCACACCGCGCTTGGCAAGCCGGTGACCAGCGAGCTCGGCAACGTCTCACCCGTCATCATCGTCCCTGGCGTGTATACGCCAAAGGAATTGGCTTGGACGGCACGTGCCGTGGTCAGCATGGTGGTGAACAACGCCTCCTTCAACTGCAACGCCGCCAAGGTCATCGTGACCTCCAAGCAGTGGCCGCAGCGCGAGGAGTTCCTGGCCCTGGTGCGCGGCTTGTTCAAGGACGTGCCGCCGCGCAAGGCCTACTATCCCGGCGCGGAGGAACGGTACTTCCGTTTCCTGCGTTCGTTCCGCAAGGAAAAGCATCTCGTCGCATTCGGTTCCAAGTGGAAGAAGGGCGACGAGACGCTGCCCTGGTGCCTCATCGCCGGCATCAGTCCGGACCGCGCGCGCGAACCGCTGTTCGAACAGGAATCGTTCTGTCCCATCCTGGTCGAAGTCGCCATCGATACGCCGCACGTGACGCGCGAGGCGAATACGGACATCACCACCATCAGCGAGGTCACGGCAGATCCGTTCGATCTCATGCTCGCCGCCGCCGACTTCTGCAACGACCGTCTCGCTGGCACCCTCAACGCCTGCATCATGGTCAGCGCTGACACGGGGCGCGATCATGCCGCGCAAGAAGCGCTCGGACGGCTCATTGACGAGCTGCGGTACGGCACGGTCGCCGTGAACCAATGGCCTGCGCTCGGCTACGCGCTCGGTTCCACGCCATGGGGCGCGGCCCCGGGCGGCACGCTGTTGCATCCCGGCAGCGGCATCGGCTGGGTGCATAACGCCTTCATGCTCGCGAACGTGGAGAAGGTGGTCATCCGCTCGAAGCTCGCGCACGGGCCGAAACCGCTCTGGTTCACCGGCAACCGCGCGGCGCTCCGCACGGCCAAGCGCCTGCTCCGATACGAAGCCGATCCGACCTGGGTCAACCTGATCAGGCTCGGACTGGCATCGCTCGGCGCGTGATACGTCCCGTCGAACGCGATTGACGTCGCCCCGCCCTCTTCATGAGGGCGGGGCTTTTTCTTGTCCGTCAAAACCCCGGGTCTCGACCCGGGGTTCCTTGCGACCCTTGGTCTTCTAGTCCCGTCTGGATAGAGTGAAGGCATGAAGATCGAGTACAGGAAACAGGCGCATGCGA
>JBEEJS010000047.1:0-7463 GCA_041169025.1 Candidatus Parcubacteria bacterium | reverse complement strand
TCGGCTTCGACCGCGTGACCGGCGGCATCGTCTGGACCCCGTTCTCGTTGTTGCCCACGGGACTCGGCCGGGCACGCGTCCATCTGGGCACGAACATGCCCGACGCGTCCGTGCTGGCGCTGCCGGAACCGGACCGAGAGCTGCTCATGCGACGGATGCGCCGCATGGGGCGCAACGCGCAGACGCTCGCCGAGCGGCTTGATGAGCATCTGACGGGACGCACCAAAGGCTCGGTGGCGCATGTCGTCTATCCCGGCCTGCCGTCGCACTCGTCCGCGCCTTGGGCGAAGGAACGCTGGTTCCATGGCAGCACGCTCGTCCTGGCGTTCAGAACCGGATTCCGGACGGTGGCGCGTTACCAGGCGTTCGTGAACCGCGTCATCGACCTTGCGCGCAACGCCCGCGTCGACCTGGTGTCCGGCACGAGCTTCGGCCTGGATGTCACGCGCGTCTATCTCACGGCAGTCCATGCGACGGATGTCACCCGGCCGTTCGTGCGCGTCTCCGTCGGCACCGAGACTGCGGCGGAAATCGAGGCGCTCACCGACGTCTTCATTTCGGCAATCGATTCATTATGAACCCGCTGCTTTCGTTCAAAACCGTCCGTTCGAAGAAGAACGGCACGATTTTCGTCCGCCGGGTCGCCGGCGTGTCCACCGTTGTCGTCGGCGCGTACGCGCAGAGTGGCACCTACATGACCAGGCTGTGGAGGAACGCATTGCGTCGCGTCCCTCGTGGTGCGCGGATTTCCAGCGTGCTCGTTCTCGGCCTCGGCGCTGGAAGCTGCCTGAAGCACGTCAGGCGGCGGTTTCGGGATGCGAAGGTTACCGTCATCGAATGGGATCCGGCCATGGTGGCGATCGCCCGGGAGGTCGGCGCGCTGCGGTTCGCGACCACGCCGGAAATCATCGTCGGTGACGCCGTTGATATCGTGCCGGGACTCAACCGGCGTTTCGATCTCATCCTCGTCGACATCTACACCGGAGGGGAGCTGGAACCGAGGCTCGCATCCGCCGAGATGGTCAACGGCCTTGCGAAAGCGCTCGCACCGGACGGGTGCTTGCTGCTGAACCTCTTCACGTCGTCCGCGCTCATTCCCGCGTACCAGTCCGTCTTGCGCCTGCAGGAAGCGTGGCAATTCGAATACAACGCCGTCGCGGCGTTCCGTCCGATGGCGACCGACGTCGTGTAACGCTCTCGCCCGTATCGCTTCAAGGCGCTACGATCACCGACATGGAAGCTCCCATTCGCATCTATACGTTGGAAGAGGCTTTGGAGGGGACGCGCGCTCCCGCCGAGGTTCGAGCCGCCGTGACGGTCGTGACGCTGCCATTCGTCGATTTTTCGGGTGTTTCTCGCACGGGACAACTGGTCGTCGCGCGCGATGTCGCCGAGGACGTGAAGCGGATATTCGAAACGTTGCACGACGCCCGTTTCCCCATAGAGAAGATGGAACCGATCGTGGCGTTCGGGTGGGACGATCACGACTCCATCCGCGCGAATAATACGTCGTCGTTCAACTACCGCGTCATCGAAGGCACGAAGACGATGTCCTGGCATTCGCTCGGCCGGGCCATCGACCTGAACCCGCGCGTGAACCCGTTCTTCGTGAACGGCGAGTCGCGGCCGCCAGGTTTCTCATACCGCCCTGACGCCTTCGGCGCGGTCCGTGACGCGGACCTGGTCGTTCGTGCGTTCCTGGAACGAGGTTGGGAATGGGGCGGGTATTGGAAACCGGAAGAAGGGATGGTGGACTACCAGCATTTCCAGAAACGATGAACGCGCCCATTGCGGGGCGCGTTCAGAGTTTGGCGAAGGTGAAGCCTCGAGCGCGAAGATCGGGAACGAGCGACTTCACGGCTTCCGTCGTGGACGGCGCATTGGCGCCCCCGGGATGCATCACGACGGTGCCGCCATCGTGCGCGCGCTTCAGGACCGCGGCGACGATGCGTTCTGGGTGCGTATTGAACGGATCTCCGGAGACGATGTCGTCCGGCGCGATGCGTAGGCCGGCCTCGGTAACCATCACGTCATCGTGCGCATCATGGCAAAGCCCGGGGAATCGGAACCACGTCGGCGTCGGTACGCCGAGGTCCGTGAGGATGCGCTGGGTACGCGCGATCTCATCGCGACGTGCGGCGTCGTCCTTGGTGGTGGGCAGGCCGTAGCAGTTCGCCGTGAACGCATCGTGATCATACGTATGGTTCGCCACGGTGACGTCCGGATCCACGGCCCAGGCGCGGACGATATCGGGATAGGTTTCCGCGAACATGCCGGTGACGAACACCGTGTAGGGCACGCGTTCCGCGTGGAGGTATTCGAAGAGCGCGGAGTCGTAGTACCGCGTGACCTTGCCGCTCTTCAGGCGTGCTTCCATGCCAGCGGTCATGTCGGCGTCGAAGGTGAGGCGGATGACGGGCTTGCGGGACGGGGCATTGGTCGCTTTTTCGGAAGCCAGTGGTGTCGATTTCGGGAGTATGGCCGAAGTCCCGGAATCGAAAGGGGCGCCAGCCTCACCGAGCGACGCCGGACCTCTGCCCGTCAAGCTCAACCACAAGGCAGCGAGCACGATGCCTGCGAATACGACGATGGCTGTGGCGCGGGCATGGGATCGGCGCATAAGCTCACATGGCGTTGATGGTGCTTACCTTAGCGCAAACGCCCATGTCCGCCAATTGCGCCCTGGTCGTAAGAGTGCTAGCCTGACGCATATATGCGACGCATCATCGCAACCATCCTTGTCGCGGCATGTCTCTTCGCGACGGTGACGTTCGCCGGCGTGGCGATGTTCGGCATGCATGGCATGACCGATGCGGTCGGCGAAACGACGCATGCGATGTCGGGCATGGGCGTTTCGTGCGCGGGTAACGCTTGCATGACGCAGGGATCCGAACCGGATGGGGCCTTGGAATGCCTCGTCCTCTGCCTGTCCGCGCTCCCGCCGCTGCAGCAAGCGCCTGCCGTCGCCCCGGGCGTGGTCGTCCTCGCGTTCCTTGGCCTGCTTGCCGCGCTTCATGGCGCGCCCCTGATCGTATCGGCATCTGTTTCGGCATGTTGGCGCGCGCGTGATGCCTTCAGGTTGCGACGGATGCATGAAGCCCTCGCCACCGTCATCCTTCGGAATTGAGAAGAAGACCCGCCATGCGCGAGGTTTCAATTCTTCAATTCTGCTATGCAATCAAACAACACCTATTCCATCAAAGGGATGCACTGCGCGTCGTGCGCGGCCATCATCACCAACACGCTCAAGAATGCGGACGGCGTCCGTTCCGCTGACGTCCGATACGCCACGGAGACCGCATCCATCGACTTCGACCCGGCCAAGACGGATATCGGCACGCTCTCCAAGGCCTTGGAGCCGCTCGGCTACGCCATCGAACCTCCGGAAGACATGGAAGGCATGGGCGAGCATGTCATGCCAGGCGGCATGAAGATGTCCGGTCACGACATGAGCAAGGAGTTGGCGCTGAAGGATCAGCGCATCCAGGTACTGACGCTCATCCCGCTCGCGGTCATCGCGGCGTTCGTCATGGGTTGGGACGCATGGGGCGCGAACGGCGGTCCGGACATGCCGTACGTCTGGAAGGAATTCTTCCATCACCTGCTGCCGCTCTTCGCCACGTACGCCCTGTTCGTCGCGGGCAAGCCGTATCTCCGCGGCGTGCGGACGTTCCTTCGGCACGGTGCGGCGAACATGGATACGCTCATCGGCCTCGGAACCGGGGCGGCGTACCTGTACAGCTTCGTCGTGTCGGCGTTCGAGGATGCGCTGAAACCGTGGCTTGACACCGGTGTCACGTACTTCGATGTCACCATCGTCGTCATCACCTTCATCACGCTCGGCAAATACCTCGAAGCGCGCGCACGGCTGCGCACCGGCGACGCCATCGCCAAACTCGTCGGCATGCAAGCCAAGACGGCGCTCGTGCGTCGGGACGGCGTCGAAAAGGAGCTTCCGCTTTCCCAGGTCTCGGTGGGCGACATGATCGTCGTGAAGCCGGGTGCCCGGATTCCCGTGGACGGCATCGTCGCCGAAGGGGAGTCGTACGTGGAAGAGGCCCTGGTCACCGGCGAACCGATGCCGGTGAGCAAGGGCGTGGGCGATTCGGTCGTGTCCGGCACCATGAACGAGCGCGGCACGTTCGTCTTCCGCGCCACCAAGGTGGGTGCGGATTCGATGCTTGCGCGCATCATCGCCATGGTGAAGTCCGCCCAGGACAGCCGAGCGCCCGTGCAGGCGCTGGCGGACAGGATCTCCGCGGTGTTCGTGCCGGTGACGCTCGTCATCGCGTTCACGGCGTTCGCGGCTTGGCTGGGCTTCGGCATCGGCACCATCGGATTCGCACGCGCGTTCGCGGGAGGACTGTCTTCGCTCGTCGCCGTCCTCGTCATCGCCTGTCCCTGCGCGCTCGGCCTGGCCACCCCGACGGCGATCATCGTCGGCGTCGGCAAGGGCGCGAAAGCGGGCATCCTGGTGAAGGACGCCGCCACGCTTGAGAAGCTGTCGGAGGCGCGCGTCATCGTGCTCGACAAGACCGGCACGATCACGAAAGGAAAACCGGAACTGGTGGCGGTCTGGGACATCGCGGGACGGGGCAAGGACGAGGTCGTCGCTCTGCTGGCGTCGCTCGAAGCGCGCTCCGAACACCCCATCGCGCAGGCGATCATGACGCATGCCAAGGAAGGACGCATCGCGACGCGCGCATGCGAAGGATTCGAGGCGCTCAAAGGCCGCGGCGTGCGGGCGCGCATCGATGGCGTCACGTACGCGGCGGGAAGTCCGCGCCTGGTGCGCGAGCTCGGCTTGTCGTTCGATACGGCTGCTCTGGAAAAGGAAACCGCCGAAGGACGCACGCCGGTCATCCTGGCGAGCGAGAAGGAGGTCATCGGCGTCGTGCTCGTCGCTGACGCGGTGAAACCGGAGGCGGCGGAGGCCATCAAGGCGTTCCATGCCATGGGCTTTCGCGTGCTCATGGTGACCGGCGACGACAAGCGCACGGCGGAGCACATCGGCGCCATCGCCGGCGTGGACGAAGAGGTGGCGGAGGCGCTCCCGGAAGACAAGCTGAATCGCATCAAGGCGCTGCAGGAACGCGGTGACGTCGTCGCCATGGTGGGTGACGGCATTAACGACGCGCCGGCGCTCGCGCAGGCGGACGTAGGCATCGCCATGGCCACGGGTACCGACGTCGCGATGGACGCGGCAGGCATCACCGTTTTGCACGGTGACCTGGCGCGCGCAGTGAGCGCGGTGAAGCTCGCGCGCATCACCATGCGCGGCATCAGGCAGAACCTGTTCTGGGCGTTCGCCTACAACGTGGTAGGCATCCCGCTGGCCGCCGGTCTGCTGTTCCCGTTCACCGGCTGGCTGCTCAATCCGGCGTTCGCGGGCCTCGCCATGGCGCTCTCGAGCGTGTCCGTCGTCGGGAATTCGCTGCGACTGAAAGGCATCTCGCTCGGAAACGAGTCAGCCGCGGATAAGGCGCGGATGAAGGCATCGCGAAAGGAATTCCTTATCGCCATCCCGTCCGCGCTCGCCGTACTCGCGGGATTCTTCCTCCTCCAGCGTGCGGGCATCGTGAACCTTTTGAACGTCCGCAGCGTCACTCCCGGCGCGGCGTTCGCCATCGGCATCATCGCGTCGCTTTCGAGCTGCATGGCGGTGGTCGGGGGACTCGTCCTCTCGCTGTCCGCGACGTTCACTCGCGAGGAAGGCAAGGCCGCACTTCCGATGACGATGTTCCACGCGGCGCGGCTGGCGTCGTTCATCGTCCTTGGCGGCGTGCTTGGCATCGCCGGCGCGGTGCTCCGCGTTTCGCCGGCCGTGACGACCTGGCTCGGCATCGTGACCGCGGTCGTCATGTTGCTCCTGGGCCTCAACCTGCTCGGCGCATCCGGTTGGGCCCGGCGCCTCCAGCCCATCATGCCGTCCGGCATCGGCGCCAAAGCGGCGGCGCTGGCGCAGCTCGAACATGCCTGGGTCCCGCTCGCAGCCGGCGCGGCCACCTTCTTCCTTCCCTGCGGATTCACCCAATCCATGCAGGTGCAGGCGCTCGCAGCGGGCGGATTCCTGCCCGGCGCGATGATCATGGGCGCGTTCGCGCTCGGCACCCTGCCGGTCCTCGCGCTCATCTCGGCGGGCTCGTCGTGGATCTCGCGAGGCGCATGGAAGGGCGCGTTCTTCAAAGCGGCCGGCGTCATCGTCATCGCCTTCGCGCTCCTGAACGTCGCGAACGGATTGGCGGCGCTCGGCGTGGTTCCTCCGCTCGGACTCCTGTAACGAAATCATCAGTATGAAGAAAGCGGAAACATCGATGATGTCCGGCATCATCACCTCGGTCGTTCTCGTGCTCGGCGTCGTGGGCTTGGTCTGGATGCTCGCCTCCGCCGGCGGCGCGCGGAACGACGGGGGCGGTGCGGCTGCCGGAAACGTCACCATGGAGAACGGCACGCAGGTGGTGCGCATCAACGTGAGAGGCGGTTATCAGCCTGCGTTGTCGGAGGTGAAGACGGGCATCCCCACGGTCCTGCGATTCGAGACGCAAAGCGCCTACGATTGCTCGACCAGCATCCGTATCCCGAGCCTCGGTATCGCGAAGAACCTGCCGCTCACTGGGGTCACCGACGTGCCGGTCGGCTCGCTCTCCGCGGGCACGCTTCACGGTACCTGCGGCATGGGCATGTACCGGTTCGATATCGACGCGAAGTAACGCCATGCACGAAAAACGGCCCTCGTACAGATGGGCCGTTTTTTCGTACCCCTCGCGTGCCGAATCGTTACAGCGTATACTACGAGCATCACTAATCCGTGATCATATGGTGCTCTTCACCGAAGGCAAAATCGGCACGATGACGCTCAAGAACCGTTACGTCCTCGCGCCGATGGTGCGGAACTACGCCGCAGCGGACGGCACCGTCACGCCGCGCTACTTGGCGCACGTGGAGCGCGTCGCGCAGGGCGGCGTGGGCATGATGATCATGGAAGCGAGCTTCGTCGCCATGGGCGGCCGCGGTTTCATCAACCAACTCGGGATCCATGACGACGCGGTCATTCCCGGACTGAAGACGCTCGTCGATGCCGCGCACAGGCACGGCGCGAAGATCGGCGTCCAGCTGTTCCATGGCGGCCGCCAGGCGTCGAGCGCGGCGTCCGGTTCGCAGCCGGTCGCACCGTCGGCCATTCCCGATCCGCTCATCAACGAGCAGCCGCGCGAAGGACGCAGGGATGGATTTCGTCGAGCTGCACGGCGCGCACGGGTACTTGATCGCCCAGTTCCTTTCGCCGTTCGCCAATAAGCGCAAGGACGCGTACGGGGGCAGTGCCACGAAGCGCATGCGCTTCCTGCGGGAAGTCTATGCGGCGGTGAGGAAGGCCACGGGCAAGCAGTTCCCCGTGACGTTACGCCTCTCCGGCATGGAGCACGTCCCGGATGGCTTGAGCGTCAAGGATACGACGGCCATCG
>JBEEJS010000046.1:0-3565 GCA_041169025.1 Candidatus Parcubacteria bacterium | reverse complement strand
CCGATTTCCCGATATGACGGGGCGTAATCGTTCTCCGAGATGAATCCGCGGATGAAGCGTAGGATTTCGGTCTGTTTCTTCGTCAGTTTTTCTTGGGTTCCGATCATAGGTCGGGCCGAAGCCCTTGTTAGTATCGAATCGCAACGTTGTGTTATCCACAGATGCGCTCTTTCATGACTTCAGTGTACCCGAACAAAAACCGAACGCCAAGGGGAGGGTGTGGATAAGCGGTCGCCAGGTGCGAAAATCCGTGCTAAAATGCGCGCATTATGTCCTTGGTGTTCTCCTGCGTCACGCCGCATACGCCATTGCTCCTGCCGACCGTCGGCAAGGAGGGCTTGGCGCTCATCAAAAAAACCAAGGAATCCATGGAACTCCTGGAGAAGGAGTTGTACGTGGCGCAACCGGAAATCATCGTCGTGCTCACGCCGCACGGCGCGGCGCTTCCTGACGCGGTGAGCGTGAACCTGAACGACAAGTACGTCTCCAACTTCGCGGAGTTCGGCGATCTGGCGACGAAGCTGCAATGGAAATCCGCATTGCACCTGGTGGATCGCATCCGCGAGGATTTCAAGGAGAAGAAACTCCCGCTCGTGCTGTGCAGCGAGGAGCATCTTGATTACGGCACCGCCGTACCGCTGTCGTATCTCACGGCGCACCATCCGGACATCCGCGTCGTACCCATCATCATGTCGAACCTCGACATGAAGACGCACTACGTCATGGGCAAGGAGCTGAAGGACGAGATCATGCGGTCGGAAAAGCGCATCGCCATCGTGGCGAGTGCGGATTTGTCGCACCGCGTGGGCGAACAGTCGCCTGCCGGATTCTCGCCGCGCGGCGTGGCGTTCGATGACAAGATCGTCGACATCATCACGCGCAAGAATCCGCTGGGCGTCATGGACATCGACGAAGCCTGGGTGACGGAAGCGGGCGCATGCGGCGCCAAGGTGCTGGCGATGTTCTGCGGCATCATGGACGACGTGCATCACGAAGCGACGCTTCTGTCGTACGAGAAGCCGTTCGGGGTGGGGTACGCGGTGGCGGGGATGAAAATCGCGTGAAAAAGCCCTGGTTTCGACCATGGGCTTTTTCAATTCCATACCCCTTCCCAAAAGCCCGTCCTTATGCGAATATAAGCCAAGAAACTCCCCGATATGGACGACCTCAAAGCCCTCCTCGGCGACTGGAAAAAAGCGCGTCCGAAGCCCAACGTGAAACTGCATTCCGAAGCGCACCTGCTGGCCGACGAAATCAGCACGGCGTTCGGCGAACGGAAGCGGTTCGCCATGTACCTGGGCGTCATCAACCGCGTCGGCCCCGGCGAGGCGCGGCGCATTTTCCGCGAGCTGCAGCTGGAGGCGAAAGGCAACCTGGGGAAACTGTTCATGTACCTCTGCAGCAAGAAGGCGCGGGAAGCGAAGGCGAAGAAGGTCGCCGCCATCAAGGCTTCCGCCGCGAGTCCCGCCACCAAAGACGAATCAGCATCGCAACCAAACCCCTGAACCCATGGCCATCCTCCCCATCACCAAAGACGGCGCCCCGGTACTCCGCACGCGCGCCAAGGAAGTCCCGCTCGCCGACATCGGCTCCCCCAAGCTGATGACGCTGCTTCAGGACATGCTCGAAACGATGCACGCCGCGAACGGCGTGGGCATCGCCGCGCCGCAGGTGGACGTGGGCCTGCGCATCTTCATCGCGGAATCGGGCGAAGGACCGATCGCGCTCATCAACCCCGTCTTCACGAAGAAATCCTGGAAGCTGCGCAAGGTGGAGGAAGGCTGTCTTTCCGTCCCCAAGAAGTACGACAAACTGATGCGCCACAAGACGGTGACCATTAGCGGCCTCACCGCGGAAGGAAAACAGGTGACGTTCTCCGCGGAAAACTATTTCGCGCAGGTACTGCAGCATGAGATGGACCACTTGGACGGCATGCTGTACGTCGACAGGCTGAAGATGCAGAAGGACGAGGCCGAAGCCGCGAAGAAAAAGACTTCGAAAAAGAAATAGCATGTCCATCCTCGCGTTCCTCGCCATCGTCATCCTGGCCGTCATGAGCCCCGGTCCGGACTCCATCCTCATCGCGCGCAACAGCGTGTCCGGTTCGCGACGCGCCGGCACGTTCACCGCGCTTGGCATCGGGGCGGGCAACCTGGTGCACGTGGGATATTCGCTCGTCGGCATCGGACTGCTCATCGCGAAATCGATCCTGCTGTTCACCGTCATCAAGACCGCCGGCGCGCTGTACCTGGTGTACATCGGCGTCATGGCGCTCCGGGCGAAGCCGTCGTCCGTCGCGGATGCCGCCGCACCGGTGATGGTCATGACGGACGTGCAGGCGTTCCGCTCCGGCTTCCTCTGCAACGTGCTCAACCCCAAGTGCACGCTGTTCTTCCTGGCGCTGTTCACGCAGCTCATCGGGCCGTCATCGTCGCTTGCGGCGCGCGCGGCGTACGGCTTGGCCGTGGCCGGCATCGCCACGAGCTGGTTCAGCTTGCTGGCCGCGATGCTCTCGCATGGCGCGGTGAAGTCGCGGCTGCACGCCGTGGGGCACCACGTGGAGCATGCGATGGGAGCGGTGCTGGTGGCGCTGGGGCTGAAGGTGCTGGTAACGCACGCGAAATAAACCGATATGCTGCGCATCGTCTTCTTCGGCACTGCTGATTTCGCCGTTCCCGCATTGACCGCGCTTCTTGATGCGCCGGAGCATTTTGACGTTGTGGCCGTGGTATCGCAGGCGGACAAGCCGGCGGGGCGGAAGGGCGAGCTGGAGGCTTCCCCAGTGGCGTGGCGGGCACGGGCGCGGGGCGCGCGACTTCTGCAGCCGTTGTCTTTGAAGGATGAGACGTTTTTCGAGGAATTGTCGTCGTTCAAGGCGGACGTCTTCATTACCGCCTCATACGGCAAGATCATCCCGCAGCGCATTTTGGATCTGCCGCGCATCGCGCCGCTGAACCTGCATGGGTCGCTGCTCCCGAAGTATCGCGGCGCTTCTCCGATTCAAGCCGCCATTTTGGCCGGCGAACCGGTGACCGGTGCATCACTCATGGTCATGGACGCGCAGGTGGATCACGGCGGCGTCATTGCGCGCGCGGAATGCGCCATCGCGCCGGATGACACGCATGATTCCTTGGAGAAGAAACTCGGCGACGTCGCGGCCGCGCTCTTGATCGATCATCTGGAGGAATTCGCCGACGGCGACGAGAAGGCCGTGGAGCAGGCGCACGAAGAGGCGACCTTCACTTCCCTCCTGGAAAAGACCGACGGCCTGACGGATTTCCGCGCCATGTCCGCCGCACGCATTGAGCGCATGAGCCGGGCGTATTCGCCGTGGCCGGGGGCGTATTTCATGTGGACGCGCGCGGGCGTGCCGATGCGGGTGAAGATCCTGCGCGGCGCCGTGACCGCCACGCCCGCGGATACGGCCCCGGGAACGGGCTTCAAGGCGCAGAGCGGCCATATGGCCGTCGCCACCACGGAGGGCTCCTTGGAGCTGCTGGAGGTGCAGCCGGAGGGCAAGAAAGCGATGGACGGGAAGGCGTTCGCGAACGGGTACAAGGATTTC
>JBEEJS010000045.1:0-17927 GCA_041169025.1 Candidatus Parcubacteria bacterium | reverse complement strand
ATCACCGACCTCGTCCCGCGATTCGAGGACGGATTTCGGCAGCGTCACCGCCTTAGCAAGCACGGACGGATCGCCATTGCTCATGGCCCGTGACTTCTGCGTCAGGAGACGGAGCGGCGCGGTCAACTTGCCGAGGAACAGCATGGCAAGGACAGTGCTCAGGACGATGACGAACAGGAGGACGAGCATGGACTGCACCTCGAAGCGTATGGCGGGCGCGAACGAGATCGCCGTCGGCGTGCGCGAGACGAGCACCCATCCGTTACCCTTGTACCCCAGGTATCCCTTTTCATGCACGTACGTCGCGAGCGTCTCCTCCTCCCCGGGTTCGGTCTCGACCAACGCGCCTTCCCCGCCCGCGAGCGCGCGATGCAACAGCAAGGTGTCCTTGACGTCGGCCGGCGGCTTCGTATAGTCGAATCCCTCGCTTCCGGCGATGAGGACTCCGGAGGAATCATGCACGTCGATGGCGTGCGTATCGCCGTCGCGGATGAGATCGAGCAGGGCAGGCCATGAAAGATGGCCCACCATGACGCCCTTCACCTGCTCGATATGCAGCGGGTCGCGTATGGGGGCGGCGAAGGCCATGGTCATGCGACCCAGGCGTTCATCGAATCCCGCGTCGGAATACGCCACCGATCCGGCGAGCGCGGCCTTGAATACCGCGCCGTCAGACTTCACTTCAAAGACGTTTCCCGTCTTCGCGCCTTCCAGCGTCGTGTACGCGATGGTACCGCTCGGCGAGACGATTTCCAGCGCTTCCCACGGACCGGTGATGACGAGCATGTCCTGCATCTTCCGCTCGAAGATCGCCGGCGTCACCAGCGGGTCGTGGAAGCCCAGGCGCTCCTGGACGATTTCGTCCGCCGCGATGCTTTGGATGTCGTCGTAACGCTCGTAGAGGAACCGATCGATGACGTCGAGGGATTTGCGCGAGTCGTTGATCTGCGTTTGCTCCAAGTTCTTCCGGAGTGATTCCTGCGTGAGGTACGTCGAAGCGATGACGGCGGCTGCGCCGGCAATCACCACGATGCCGAGTACGGAGATGAGGAATTTCGGAAGGAGACGCATAGGGATTCGGTCAGCGGACGAGGAATTTGGTCGTGTACGCGTCGGTGACGGGGAAATCCTTCGGCAGCGCGCCGGACTGGATCATCATGTTCGCCACGTCCTTCCAAACGGAGAACCCCATGTATCCGATGCGTTCGCCCCCGGTGGGAATGATGAGTGGGAGGCTGTGGGAGTAGATGTACTTCTCATACGCCTCGTCCTTGTACTGCGCATCCTCGTGCGCCCGCATCACCTTGTACGCCTTGTCGGGATCGCTCACGGCGATTTCCCAGCCACGCACGCTGGCGGCGACGAAACGCCGCACCAGGTCGGGATCCTGCCGGATGAGGCCGCCCGACGTCGTCAGCACGTCGCCGTATGACGCGCCGCCGTACTGTTCGGGGAGGATGAGGTCATATGCGACGCCTTTCTTCGCGAGGGTGTAGCCCTCGTCATTGCGGTAGAAGTGGATGACGTCCGCGCGGTGATTCACGAGGTCGCCAGCGACATCCATGGAATAATCGAGCGTCTTGAACGTGGCGTCGGAAGGCTTGAGCCCGAACCGTGACATGAGCGACTTATAGACGATGCCCGTGCTGGCGTTGCCCTCCTTTATGCCAAGCACCTTCCCCTTGAAATCGGCAGGCGACGTGATGTGCGAGCTCTTCAGGCTCGCGTACGCCTCCGGCAACTGCTGCAACACGGACGCGACTGCCTTCACGTCCTTGCCCGCGCTCACGGCGGCAAGGATCTCAAATGACGATGAGAGGGTGAAGTCGGACGCTCCTTCGGCCACCTCCGCCGTCTGATCAAGACCGTCCTTATACGGCTTGAACGTGACGTTGAGGCCTTCCGCCGCATACAGCCCGTCGTCCTTGGCGATGTAGTAGCCGACGAACAACGGCTGATCGATCCAGTTGAAGCGGAGCGTGACGTTCTTTTGCACCGGCCGACGCACCGTCTGCGGCCGCGTGGCCGTCTGGCTCGTCATGAAGAGCGCGAACGCGGCGATTGCGGTCAGGCACGCGAACAGCAGCGCCGCGCGCCGCGCGGTAAACGTGACCGCGCCCTTCTCCGCGCTTTTCGCCTTGGATGTCCGGCGCTTGGCCATAGGAACGAGATGAGGGTATGCACGGAGTATAGCACAAGCGAGCCCCCGCCGTGTCGGCACCGCGCATGTGCCGCACGGTGTCCGAGCGCCCCGTATTTTGCTACCATGATGGAGATATCCCTATGCGCAACAAAACCCTTCTCATCGCGCTCGCCGCGCTCGCCTTCGTCGGGGCGGGCTGTTCCTTCGGTGCCCAACCCCTCACACTCACGCCGGTGACGCTCACCTACTGGCGTTCGCAGGACGACCCGGCCGCGTTCAAGACGGTGACCGACGCTTACCGCAAGGTCCGACCGAACGTGACCATCGCGTATCGCGACATCCCGGCCGCCGATTACGAACGCACGCTCCTGGACGCGCTCGCCATCGACAAGGGGCCGGACATGTTCAGCATCCCCGTCACCTGGCTTGGCGGTTGGAAAGCGAAAATCACCCCGATGCCGGCGGAAACGACCATCCTGACGCAGACGGTGAACGCGCAGAAGCAGCTGACGGTGGTGAAACAGAAGTCGGCCACCATGTCGCTGCTGGACCTGCGGAACCGCTTCGTGGAGGGCGTGACGAAAGACGTGGTCTTCACCGTTCCGGCGACGGTCGCCGGAGCGCAGCCGACGCAAGGCATCTGGGCGCTCCCCTACTCCTTCGATACGCTCGGCCTGTACTACAACCGCACGCTCCTGAAGAACGCGGGATACGACAAGCCGCCCGCGAGCTGGCAGGACGTGAGCGACATGGCGGGCAAGCTGACCATCCTCGGAAAGGATGGCGCCATCGCGCAGTCCGGCGCGGCGATCGGCGGCGGAAAGAACGTCCTGCACGCCACGGACATCGTGACCGCGCTCATGGCCCAGGATGGCGCGACGATCGCCGATGACGCGGGATACGCCCACTTCCACACCTACCCGCCAGGCCAGAGCGGCGGCAGTCAGTACCCGCCAGGACTCCAGGCGCTGCTCTACTACGAGAGCTTCGCCAACCAGGGCACGCCCAATTATTCCTGGAACGACTCCATGCCGCTGTCGCTCGACGCGTTCGTGACCGGCCGAGCCGCGTTCTTCTTCGGCTTCCCCGCGGATGCGGCCGTCATCAGGATGCGCGCGCCAGGCTTGGACTTCGGCGTCGCCCCGCTCCCGCAGATCGATCCATCCGCACCGAAGAACCTGGCATCGTATCCGGTGGAAGTGGTATCCAAAAAGAGCAAGAACGCCGATATCGCCTGGGACTTCCTGCAATTCGCCACGCGGCAGGAGCAGGTGAGCGCCTGGCTCACCGCGGTGAAGCGACCGACCGCGCTCCGCAACCTCATCGCCGGTCAGCTGACCGACCCTAACATCGCGCCGTTCGCCGGACAGATCCTCACCGGTCGATCGTGGTACAAGGGCAAGGACTGGGCGGCGGTGGAGAACGTCTTCAACGCGCTCATCGCCAAACGCCCCACGGAACGGCAGCCGGATTACCAGCCATACCTGACGCAAGCGGCGCAAGCCGTCGACGCGACGATGCGTTGATTCGGCAAGAAGGTCCCTCGCGGACCTTCTTTCGTTTCCATGGAGCGCATGGCGGATTTCCGCGCCAGCCCCGGATGTCGTATACTGCATCCATATGCAGACCACCCGTTCATCACGCGCCCTGGCAGCATCGATGCTGGCCGCGCTCATCTTCACCGGCTTCGGATGTTCCACGCCCAATCAGGCGGCGGTGTCCCGCAGCCAGCCGGTCACGCTCAACTATTGGCGCGTGTTCGACGACCAGGACGCATTCCAACAGATCGCACAGGACTACACGCGCATCCACCCGAACATCACCATCCGGTACACCAAGCTCACGTACGACGAGTACCGCGACAAGCTGCTGAACGCGCTGGCGGAAGACAACGGTCCGGACATGATGAGCCTGCACAACGACTGGATGCACGAGTGGCAGCCCCGCCTGATGCCGATGCCGTCGTCCGTGACCATGGCGTTCAAGGAAGTGCAGGGCAGCATCAAGAAGGAGACCATCACCGTGCTCCGGACGCTGCCCACCATGACGCTGAAGCAGATGGCCAACGACTACATCGACGTGGTGGCCGGCGACATGGTGATGGAAGTGCCGCAGGATGATCCGCGCGCGCCGCGCGTGCAGGCCATCTACGGTCTTCCCCTCTCCGTGGACACGCTCGCGCTCTATTACAACCGCGATCTCCTCAACAACGCCGGCATTCCCTCGCCGGCCGCGGACTGGAAGACCTTCCAGGACCAGGTGAAGAAGCTCACCAAGCTCGACGAGACCGGCTCCATCTTGCAGAGCGGCGCCGCGCTCGGCACCGCTACCAACGTGGAGCGCGCATCGGACATCCTGGCGCTGCTCATGATGCAGAACGGCACGCGCATGACGACCGATGACGGCAGCGCCACCTTCGACAAGTACCCGCCGGAGCTGGCAGGCCGCCCGCTCCCCCCGGGCGCGGAAGCGCTGGTGTTCTACACCGACTTCGCCAATCCCGTGAAGGAAGTCTATTCCTGGAACGACAAGCTGCCCGACTCCTTGCAGGCCTTCGCCAAGGGCCAGACCGCGTATTACTTCGGATACGCCTTCAACCTGCAGCAGATCCGGCAGCTCAATCCCAAGCTGAACATCGGCATCGCGCCGTTCCCGCAGATCTCCGCAGACAACCAACCGGTCAACTACGCCAACTATTGGGCGGAGGCGGTCTCAAGGAAGACCAAGCATCCGGACGAGGCCTGGGACTTCCTGCTCTTCGCGGCCAAGGCCGAGGAGGCGCAGAAATACATCGCGGCCACCGGAAAACCCACGGCGCTTCGCAGCCTGGTGAACGGCGAGCTGTCGAACGCCAACCTGGCGGTCTTCGCCTCTCAACTCCCCACCGCGCGCAGCTGGTATCACGGCACGAACGCCGCCGCCGTGGAAGCCGCCTTCGCGGAGATGATCCGCTCGACGCTCGCCGGCGACTCCGACCCCACCAAGGCGCTTGGGCTCGGGGCGATCAAAGTGAACCAGACCATCAAGTAGCCTGCATGTCCGCGGGGCATGCGCCACCAAGAAACGCCGTCCACAGGGACGGCGTTTTCATGTATACTGACGCCATGCTTACCTCATCTTTCAATCAACGCGCGCTACGTCTGATCACCCCCGTTGCCATCGCCGCAGCGCTCCTATTGCCGCTGGCGGCTTCCGCGCAAGACCACGGGCTCATCGCCAACTGCGCCTACGCGGCAAACGAGACCACGCCAGGCCTGAAGTGCGTCATCGACCAACTCATCCTCGTCGGCCGGTTCCTGTTCGGCATCACGGGGACGGCGGCCCTGCTCATGTTCACGCTTGGCGGATTCTTCATCCTGACCGCGCAGGGTCCGGATGGCGTCAAAAAGGGCAAGAAGTACATGACGAACGCGGCCATCGGCATCGTGATCATCCTGACTGCGGCGTACGTCATCCAATACGGCGTGAACGTGCTCCGTGCCGGTCAGGACCAAGGCTCGGCATGCAAAGGACAGACGTATTCCGACGACGGAGGCGTCGTGAAGTGCTGCGAAACCCCCGGACTCGTGCAGCCCACGGGCAAAGGAAGCGGATTCAAGTGCAGCTCCGGCGGTTAACGAACAACCACGTATGAAGCGATTCCTTTCCGCCGCATTCGCAACCGCCACGATCGTCCTCTCTTTCGCAACGCTCGCGCTTCCGCAAACCGCGTCCGCCGCCTACTGCTGGTGCAAGACGCCGAATAACGGCTGCGAGAATCACGTGACGCAGGGTGCCGACCCCAGCGTCCCCGGTTCCGGCAAACCGATCGACACCCAGGATGCCTGCAACGCCTATTGCGCCAGCCGCGGTGACGGCTGGAAGGCGGTACACTACGATGAGACCTACACCGACTACAACGGCACCGCGGAGTGCGGTGACCCCAACGCCGCGGGCGCGAACCAGAAGCCATCACCCATCCCCCTCTTCAACCCCCTCGGCATCAAGGACATCAACGGCCTGGTGGCACGCATCATCCAGATCATCACCGGCCTCTCCGGATCACTGGCGCTCCTGATGTTCGTCTATGGCGGCTTCCTCTGGACCACGTCGCATGGCAATCCGGAGCAGGTGAAGAAGGGAAAGCAGATGTTCATCAACGCCACGCTCGGGCTTATCGTCATCTTCGGGGCGTACGCCTTGGTGAACCTGGTCTTCTCATTCATCGCGGGACAAGCCTGATCTATGGCCATCATCCTCATCGCGGCGCTGGCCTTCCTGGCCCTCCCCCACGCGGCATCGGCCGCAGGGCAGATCGGCCAGCTCATGTTCCTGGGCGACATCACCGCCACCGACCTCATTTCCAACGTCATCCGCTCCATGTTCGGCATCGCCGGCACCGTCGCCCTCATCTCGTTCGTCTACGGCGGGTTCGTCTGGATGACCGCGCAGGGCGATGCCAAGAAGGTAGAGAAGGCCAAGGACATCATCAAGAACTCGGTCATCGGCCTGTTCGTCATGTTCTTCTCTTATTCCGCCCTGAACTACGTCATCGACATCCTGGCCCACGCCTGACCCCCCGCGTCCCGCCCGGCGACCGCAAAAGAGGGAACGTCTCCATGACGTTCCCTCTTTGCTTGTTTTGCGCTAAAATAACCCTATCCATCGTTTAATGTGGATATCTCATCCATAACCCGAAGGGAGGTGCACCATATGTCTAACTCGTATAAGAAAGCCGCGATCGGCGCGCTCACGGTGGCAGCAGTCGCCATCCCGATGCTCGCGTTCGCACAGGGCGGCGCAAGCGTCGACGTCGGACTCAACTACGCCACGGCCATCGGCCTCGGCACGCAGGATGTCCGGACCACCGTGTCCAACGTCATCCGCGCATTCATGGGCCTCCTCGGCATCGTCGCCGTCGTCATCATCCTCTACGGCGGTTTCAAGTGGATGATCGCCGCAGGCAACGAAGAGAAGGTCGGCGAAGCGAAGAAGCTCATCATCTCGGGCATCATCGGCCTCGTCATCATCATGTCGGCGTACGCCATCGCCCAGTTCGTCGTCGGAGCGATCGTCAACGGCACGAGCAACTAACGACGCGTTTCAAAGCTTTGCCCCGATTCCATCTCGGATCGGGGAGCGGAAAGCGGCAACGCTTGCCGGTCCTTGGTCCGGGACTTCGGTCCTGGATCCCCGGCTAACGGATACTGGCGCATGAACCGACTTCGCACATTGGCAGCGACCGGCCTGCAGCAGGCCACCGGCCTGTCTGACACGGCCACGCAGGCCGGCATCTCCTCCTCGTCATCGCTGACCGATGTCATCGGCAGCCTGATCAAGGCGCTGATGGGCGGCCTGGGCGTGCTGTTCGTCGTCCTGCTCCTCTACGCGGGGTTCATCTACTTCACCTCGCAGGGAGCACCGGACAAGATGAAAAAGGCCAAGGACCTCATCCGCGATGCGGTCATCGGACTGGTCATCGTCTTCGCCTCATATTCCGTAGCCGCGTACGTCATCGACCTCATCACCGCCACGCAGGACAACGCCGGAGCGCTTCATTCGGGAGCGACCGGTGCCACGGCAGGACAGAGCCAGAACCCGGAAGACGAAGTCCTCCCTCCCTGCCCGCCTGATGACCCTCTCTGCAATGTTTCCCAATAACATTTTTCATTCATCACCCCACGCTATGAACGGCATCACCACCATCCGCCGCGCCGCAGCCGGCGCCGCAGTCCTCGCGCTCTCGACTCCGCTCACGGTCTTCGCCCAAACCGGCGGCAACCCGGTGGGCACCAGCAACAACGCCATCGACAACCTTTCGGCCGGCGTCAAGCAGACCGGCGAGAAATCCGGTTTCGCCAGCCGCGGCCTCCCGGATCTCATCGGTTCGTTCGTCCAGCAGGCGATGGGTCTCCTCGGCATCGTCCTCGTCTGTCTCGTCATCTACGCCGGTTTCCTCTGGATGACCGCGCAGGGCGACCCGGACAAGATCAAGAAGTCCAAGAGCATCATCACCTCCGCCGTCATCGGTCTCGTCCTGATCTTCGCCGCGTACTCCATCACCGGATTCGTGGTGGACGCGCTCCGCACCGCGAACCAGTAAGGCGTCGCCAGGAAGCCCCCGCCTTGCGCGGGGGTTTTCGTTTTGCGCGGGCGTCTGGAGGCGCGACAATCCCCTGTCATGGCGCGAGGTTTCGCACGGTTCAGCGCCCGCGCAAAAAAAGACGGCCGCCATGCAGATGCATGACGGCCGTAAGCGAGACGCGTGTCCGTTACGAGTTGTTTCCGAGCGAGGCGCTCGGGGTGGTGATGGTGGGGATGACGTCGGCGTCATCGTCATCACCCGCTGGTGCTGGCTTGACGGTCGACGTGTATGCCGGACGAGCGGTCGTCGGCACGGGGGCGGGGGCGGCGCTTGCGGCGACGGTCCCCGCTTGCCCTTGGAGCGCCGCGATCCTCGCATCGAGGATGGCGACCGCTTGGGCGCGAGCGGCCTTGTCGCGCTCGCGTTGTTGCTGGCAGGGCGCCGTGCAGAGATCGCTCGATGCGAGCTCGTCGACGGTTCGTGCCGCCGCCTTCGCGTTGCGTTCAGTGATGAGCGCCGTGAGAGCCGCTGTCTTCTGTTGCTGCGCCAGCGCCAGTTCCTCGGCGGCCTTTTTGGACCGTTCTCGGTTGATGGCGTAGGGAGAGCGATGACTGCGGATCTCGTCGGCTTTCTGTTGGACGGCGTCCTGCGACCATTCGAGACAGGCGTCTCTCAAATCGCCGATCGCAGGAACGAAGGCGATGGCTATCGCCCCGACCACGTGCGTCATTGCGACCGTCGCCGGTATCCAACGTCCCTTGTCTCCCTTGAAGAAGTGAATGAGCACGAGGCTCACGCAAATCAGCACGGAAACGAACGCACCGACGAGCAGGACGCCGTTCTGATAGAACCGGACTGGCATGTCCAGCGCGAGCAAGTTCGCCACGTCGAGCCACATGAGCGAGTCACGCGCCGTGATAGCCGCGTTCTTCACCTTCTCTCGCTCGAGGTGCGGCAAACCATGTTCGCCGCCCGCCAGTTCCGTCGCGACGTCGCCGACCATGGCGAACGCCGTGCCGAGCAGGTATCCCACGGTCCAGAGCACCAAGGTCACCATCGAGGCGAACAGGGCGTTGGCGTAAAACACGTACTTGGCCGCGTCGTGCCAGCGTTCGGAGTTCGCGAGACCGGCCGCCAGCCAGAACCCCATGAAGTTCACGCAGAGCGTGTACGCCAGGAGCCTGCCGGTGATCAGTGACGCGGTAAGGAAGCTTTTCCCCGTATTCGCTACGGAGCTGAAGCTTTGCAGGATGCCTGCGATGAATCGGAGAATCGGATCTTTCACGTTGTACCTCTTCTTTTCGTGTTGTTGTTACGCACCCGCCTTTCTGATCTTGCGGCCGACCCAACGGATCGGCGCGAAGATCGGACGGAGGGGGCTGAGTACCAGGAGCATCATTCGCCACAATCCATGGCCGACGCCATGTTCGAAGATGAAGATGAAGGGGAGGACCGAACGGACGATGTCCGTCTGCGGTTCCTCTGGCTTCGTCTCCGCCGTTTTCGACGGCGCCGTATCGAGATGCGCGTTCCAGATCTCACGGACCAGGTCCATGGCGACGTGTTCGCCTCCCAGGATCTGGTTCCCGATGAGCTCCATGAAGCTCTTCGCTTCACTCCGATTCGCCTCGTCCAAACGGAGCAATTGCTCCAATTGTCCGAGGAAGAACGGTCGCTCTTCCTTCGTCAGGGCCGCGTATTGCGCCATGACGAAGACGAACTCCGCTTCGGAATCGAGGAACTGCTTGAACAGCTCCCAGACCCGTTTCCGTTCATGCGCCTTGAGCGGCGACATGAATGCGCGGAACGCGCCGTTCGTGGCCGCATCTTTGCAACCCTGAACGATCTCGAACGCGTTCTTCTTTTTCGTCTCAGGCTCCGCTGCCGGCACCTGAGCTTCCACCGGTTTCTGGGCGAAGCCGAAGCATGTCTGGCAAGGATGCAATCCCTGCCGGTAACACGCCTGCAACTTCCGCAGCTCGTACGGCGAGGTCGGCGCAGGCGCATCTTGCACCTTGCCATCCTTGCCCTTACGCGGCTGCAACTGCTGCGCGGCCTTCGACAGAAGGATGCAATCCAGACGGTGGAACGACATCGATGCGAGCGTCACGGCGTAATCCTCGCCTGTGACCGTCTCGATTGCCTTCAAGATCGCGCCGGGCGTTCCGGACTCCTTGGCATCACCGATGAGCAGCGACACTTCCTGTGTCGCGCTCGTCAGCACTTTCTCCAAGAACTCCGCGAGCACCGGATGACCGTTCTCTGAAAGCAGGCCGAGAAGCCCGCTGATCGCCTCCGGCGACCACTCGAGCATCTCTTGCACCATCGCCGGAGTCTTTTTGAAGAACTCCTTCGACATGTCGTTCCGCCCGAGTTTATGGATCCCCTTCGTGAACATCTTGCTCAAGAAGGTCGATGCCATCTCCATGGCAGGACTCTCCGCACTCATGCTTTTCACTTCTGCTGCTGCGGCCACTGTGGCCTCCTTTTTTGCAGGCTTTCGCCTGTGAATGGTATTCGGTTGTCAAACAACCCGTCATTGGCGGAATCGCCCATGACAAAGCACTATAGCACGTTTTAGGCTATTTGTCAATCCTTTTTGACTCTATTTTAGAGCTAATATTAGCCAATTTATTAAGGCTACACCGAGCGTTTCCACTGGCGTCCGGACTGCTATATACTTCCTCTATATGATAGGCCGGGTGGAAAAAGCAATTTCTTGGCTCAACAAACATGAAAAATGGCTTATCTGGGGCGGTGCAGCCTCTTTTTTTGGCCTTATATCTGCCTTATGCCTGGCGAAGTACTCCCGTCTAGGCTACAACGCCATCGATTTGGCGTACTTTAACCAGGTTTTCTGGAACTTCGTGCGGGGCCATTGGTTCACTCAATCCATCCACCCGCATCTCTCCCTCGGCGACCATGCCGAGCTCCTGATCCCATTCCTGGTGCCGCTGTACGCGGTCTGGCAGGACCCTCGGATGCTGTTGCTACTCCAGGCCGCAGCGCTCGCCTTCACAGCATGGCCCGTGTGGCTGCTGGCGCGGACGTTCTTCCCTCGCACGGATGTCGGCGCGTTTGAGAGGCTGGCTCCCCTGTTTTTCGTAGCCGCTTGGCTTGGCGGGCCCTTGCTGCAGAATATCGCCTTCTTCGAGTTTCATGTGCTGCCGTTCGCGCTCGCGCCGCTGCTGTTCATGTTGCTGGCGTATCGCCGCTCGCGGCCGCGCGCCTTCGTGCTCTGGGCACTTGTCGCGATGCTGGTGCGCGAGGATGTGGCTTTGGTCGTGCTCATGATGTCGGTAATCGCTTGGATGGAGCGGCGGTCTTGGTTCTGGCGCATTGCTCCGGCCGTTCTCGGTTGCTCATGGTTCGCGGGCGCGATGGCGCTCATCAAGCACTTCTCCCCTGCCGGCGGATACAAGTTCGCCGTGTACTACGCCTGGCTCGGCGCGACTCCCGGCGCGATGATCATGACCGCGGCGGCGCACCCGCTCTTGGTGATTGGGCACGTCTTCTCGCTGGCGAACATCGAGATGATCATCGGTCTGTTGATGCCGTTCGCGTTCCTGCCGATTCTCGGGTGGCGCTGGCTGCCGCTGGCGCTCGCACCTGCCGCGCAAATGATGCTCGGTGCGTCCGGCGGCGGCGAAGTCACGGTGGAGACGCATTATGTCACATTGTTCCTTCCCGGACTGCTCATGGCGGCGATGGACGGCTATGCGCGCGGACCCTTGCTGCTTTCACGCATCGCTCGTGCGCTTACCGCTATTGAGGCTCGAGTGATGACCGCGGTCCTGTTGCTGATCGCAGCGGCATACTCCGCGGTGGCATACGGGCCGCTCCCTGGAGCGATGGCGGCGACTGCAGCCATGCCTGGTGGTGCACCGGAATACCGCGACGCACAGGAGGCGTTACGGTCTCTTCCGTCCGATGCGTCCGTCGCGACGAGCTATGCGCTCCTGCCGCTGTTTTCCTCGCGCGAACGCCTGTACTCCGCGCATTACCTGTTCCTTGGCGTGACGCAGTTCGGCGAACGGCCGTATGCGGTACCGGCGGATCTGCAATACGCGGTATTCGATGATACGGATCTGCTTGCGTACCATGCGCAGTTTCCCATCACTTCATGGGCGCTCCCGCGATACGGCGGCGGTTTCATGCGGCTTTCCGAAGCCGTTGGCGCGCCTGTTGCCGTCCATGGTCCGTTCAGGACATACGAGCGGGGCACTTCCACGGATCAATCCATGCTGCAGCATGATTCGGAAATGTTGGAGAAGCCGCGCAGCATCGGTCCACTGACGCTCCTCGGGGTGGAACGGTATGCGATTGGAGGCACGCAGATGGCACAGACCGAATGGCGCGCTCCGATGCCGGAGTCTGAGGATCTCTGGATTGAGTATGCGGTCAATGGAGCGGGCGGAAGAGCGATGCGCGTGACGCGAAGCCCACTCAAGACGCTGGCCGGATTTACCGATTCGAAAACGGATTCGTACCTCTTGCCCGTCGCCATTCCGACGGTGGGACTGCCTGCGGGCACGTACGGATTGGATTTCCGCGTGATTCGGGGCGATGTCACGACCATCCTGGAAGGTGACCGCTCGGTGGGACTGCGATTCTCTGAAAAAGAAACGCTTGGCGCGGGTGATGCGGGGTCGATCAGCATCAGCCGGTAAGCGCGACACGCTACTCTTACGCGAGGCGGTGGGTGCTACGATACGCGCGCCGCAAACGAATAATGGTCCGGAAAAACGCCGGGATCTCCTTCCACGACAGCTTGGATGCGCCAAGGGTGCGGTCACGGAACGTGATGGGCAGCTCGCGCACGGAAAAACCGAGGCGCTCGCAGTGGAACAGCGTCTCTTCCTGGAAGGCGTATCCGTCGCTATGGATGCGCGCGGCGAGGAGCGCTTCCGTGGCGGCGCGAGAATAGCAGCGGAAGCCGGAAGTGACGTCATGCGTGCGCAGGCCGAGCATGACACGCGCGAACCAGGCCGCGCCCGCGCTCATCATGTGGCGGTGCGGTCCCCAGCCGGTGATCGCTCCTCCCTGCACGCGGCGGGAACCTATGACCACGGCGGCTCCTTCGCCGGCGGCGCGAAGCATGGCGGAAAGCGCGGCCGCGTCATGAGAACCGTCGGCATCCATGGAGCAGACGTGCGTGGCCCCACCTGCGAGCGCCGCGCGGAACCCGTCCTGATACGCGCTGCCCAGGCCCGACTTGGCCTGACGGTGGATGATGGAAAGCCTGTCTGGGAATTCCGCAGCGAGCCTGTCGGCGATGGCGCCGGTGCCGTCCGGTGAGGCGTCATCGACGACGATCGCACGTACCGCATTGTCCGCCTGTGTCGCCGGTTGCGCCCCACCCACCGGAAAACGCGAAAAAACGCCCCGCACGAGCGGCTCCAGGTTCTCCCGTTCGTTGTATGTGGGAATGACGATGACGGCCTTCATGCCGTCATCGTACCGCAAAAATCGCGTACTGACCCGACTGGAAGACCCGCCTGAACCCCGGGTCTTTTTCGATGCCAAGACCGTATTGGCGTTCCTCCGGACCGAAGAAGACGTGCGTGACGCCTTGCGTGCGGACGAACGCGGCGCGTTCCGCAAGCGTCATGCCGGAGAAAAACCGCGCCACATCCGCCGATTTCGCGCCTTCATCCGGCGTGAGCGCCCAGTGCCCCACGTACGTGCGCCGCACGGCATAGCCGAAGATGTCGTTGCCGGAAGGGAGCGTTGAAAGGAAGGTGGCGTTTTCCGGCGTCTCACGCGCGATCCAGGAGAGTGCAGCCGACTGGTCTGGCGTGCGATAGAACATCGCGGGCCGGTTGGTTTGGTAGACGGCGATGTCGCGGAGCGGGGTGACGATCGTCGTTACCAGGAACAAGAGGATACCGGCGAATGTCATGGTGGTCAGACGAAGGGCGGCTGCCGGAAGCGACCGCTTTTCCGTTGGCATGCCCGCAGCGCCCGGCGCGAACGCGCTGCCCTGAAGCGTTTTTCGCGCGAGTGCCAGGAGCGCCACGCCGGCAAGCACGGCGAGCGGGAATTCGATTCCTTCCATAAGTCGGCGTTGGAACGTCAGTGGCGCGTAGAGAAGGGCTGCGTTCACGCATACCCACGCTGCCAGTTCCTCAGCGCGCGCCCGGGCCTCTCCTGTGCGACGGCGCATTGCGAGGAATCCCGCCGGCGCGAGCGCGAGGAAACCCGCAAGCCCAATGAACACGAAAAGCACCGGCGGCGTCCAAAGAAGGTTCGCGCCGAGCATGGTGCCGCCGTTCGGCGTAAAGAACGCAAGCCAGGCGTGATACGCGGCCGGAGGCAGCATCGGCAGGCCGAACGCGGCCAGGACTGCGACATCGCGCCAAGCGAATCCGCGCCGCCATGACCAAAGCAGCGTCCAGGCGATGACGACCGCGCCGATGGTCACTGCATAGAACGGGTGGAAGGAAAGGAGTGCGGCGCCGGCAAGGCCCGCGAGCAGGGCGTCACGGAGGGATCGCCGCGCCATGGCGCGATTCACCAGGAACAGCGCCAGGATTTGCAGCGTCCAGGACGCGATGAAATGCGGGCTGTACGAGAATGACGAGAAGACGTTCGCCTCGCTCACCCAAAGGTCCGTCGGCCAACCATACAGGCCGCCGGGCAGGTTGAGCGGTGCGGCGCCGAGCGAGTACAGCGCTCCCATGCCACCGCCGAACGCGAGGAGCAGGAGGCAGGTGCGGCGTAGCGCGCGCCCTTCAACGAACCAATTGATCGCACGGGCAAAGGCGAACATGCCGGCGGGGATGAGCAAGATGCGAAGCGCGTGATACGAAGCAAGCGCGCCCAGGCCGGTGACGCGGGAGATGATGCCGCCGAGCCACCAGACCGGATGCGGGACTGCGAGCTGCGGCGCGAGGGTTGCCAGGTCATCGAACGCGAAACGTCCGCGGGCGGCTTGCGAAATCTGCGAGAGATACGCTGAGAGATCGCCAGGTGAGAAGACCTGCCGACCGGTCCACTCCATGTGCAACGCGCGGCCATAGAGCGCTCCAAAAAGCGGCGCGACGGAAGTCGCGATCATGAGCGCCACGGAGACGAGCCAGACGAAACCGTCATCGGCACCGGGCGTGCGGAGCGATCCGAGCTCTCGGCGCATCCTCCAGACCTCACCCAGATACTCCCGCACGATGCGCCGGATGCGCACCCGCGTGACGCGCCCGTCCTTGGCACCGTCACGCCAACGCACGGGGATCTCGCGAACGCGCAGGCCTGCCGCTTCCGCACGCAGCACGAACTCGGAGTCGAAGAACCAGGCGTCATTCGTCACCTGCGGCATGACGGCCTTCACCGCGGCGCGCGATGCCGCCTTGAATCCGCATGGCATGTCCTTGATGCGCGTACCGACCGCCGCGGCAAGCACTGCGCGGTATCCGCGAGACAGGAACGCCCTGAACGGCGTCCGCTCCACATCGGCGTCCTTATGCGCACGAGAACCGACGGCGACGTCCATGCCCTCACGAACGCAATCCAAAAGCGCCGGGAGCGCCGCCAGGTCCGTAGCGAGATCGGCGTCCATAAACGCGTAGATGTCGGCATCTTCGGATGACCAGGCGGTACGGATGGCCAGGCCTTTGCCGCGGCGGGTTGCGCGGATCAGGCGAACGTCTGGATGCTCCGAAGCCAGCGCGTTCGCGACGGCGACCGTCCCGTCCGTAGAACCGTTGTCCGCGATCACGATGCGAACGTCGTATCCGCCGAGCGAACGTGCCGCGCACGAATGCAGCGCCTCCACCGTGCGGCGGATGACGCGCTCCTCGTTCAGCGCGGGAATGGCGATGAGGACGCGTGGGTGTCCGGACGCCGGCTGCATGACGCTCATAGCAACGTGAATATCGTCACTTCTGAATCGACGTACGACTTCACCGCACCGGGATCTCCCTCAAAGGCGGAGAGCATCGCCGCATGGTTGGCGCGCACCACGACGTATCGGGCATCAAAGCGCGAGCGTACCAGACCGGACGGATTCGGGATTTGCCCGGTGGTGATATCCGTCCAAAGACGGTATCGCGCGGGATCCTGGCGATAGAAGAACGTCGGGTCGAGGCCCGCGATGTACCGTTGTTTGTCGTCACGCAGGAAGAGCATGGGGAATTCGTCCCAATCGCTGTGGAAGACGATGGCGTCGGATGGCGCGTGCGCCGAGAGCCAGGCGGCGGAGCCCGCGAAACTGCCGTACGGGATGGAATCCTGGTAGAGCGCATGCACGCCAATCACGCCGCGGATGCCGAGGAACAGGAACACCGCGCCGAACCAGCTCGCGAGGATGACGAATGATCCGCGGCGGTGAGGAAGTATCGCGCGCATGCGCTCGCGAGCGACCGCCCAGTCGAACCGCGTCACCAGCGCGTTGATGCCAAGTGCGATGGCGAACGTCATGAACGGCACCATGTACTCCACATGCCGCTTACTGCGGAAGGTAAGCGCCAGGAACGCGGCGGCGAGCAGCATGATGCCGATGAGCGCGACGGTGTCGCGGTGTGGCAGGCGCTTGCCGCGGCGCATGACATCAGGATAGAACAGCGTGAACGACAGCAGGCCGAGCGCCAGCATGGCGAGGATGAAGACGGCGCCGGTCTCGGAGAACAGCTGCGCCGGATCGTACGGATACCATTCGCTGCCAACGCCGATCGTCCCGCGATACCCCACCACGGCGATCTCCACGATCTGCTCATAGTAGAATCGGATGTTCGACGGGAAATACGGGTTGGCCACGATGCCGGTGAGTACGCCGGCGCAAGCCGCGAGGAAGCCGCGCGTTTCCGCGGACGACAGGAACGCGCGCCAGGCGTGGCGGGAGCCGCGCATGATGCGCGTCCAGAAGAAGTGCGACGCCCATGACAGGAACGGATGCTCTCCACCGAATCGGTCGGCGAGGAGCCGAGCGACGACGAACGCCCCGGTTACCGCGATGATGAGCGGCCAACCTCCGTAAAGCAGCACGTACCCCCAAGCCAGGAAGAAGATGACGAGCGGCTTGTCGCGCCGAAGCGCGATGAGCGTGGCGAGCAGGACGGAGATGGAGATGGCGGACGTCTTGCCGAGGTTCAGGCGGAACAGGAAGGAGGAGGTCGTCAGCAGGATGCCCGTATACGCCGCCGGCCAGCGCACCCCGTATTCCTTGAGCGCGGAGTAGAACAGCGTGACGGCGCAGGCGGCGAGGAAGACGGTGGCCACGGTCATGCCGGAAAGCGGTCCGAACGCCTTGATGAACGGGACCAGGATCACGTGGTACAGCCATTGGTGATCGGCGTAGGTGTGGGCGAGCGTGGTGTACGGCAGCCACGGGAACGCGCGAACGAAGCCCTGACCCTGGACCAGGAGCGCCATCTTCAGGTGATAAAAGGTGTCAGGGTCGCGGAAACCGGGGAACGCCTCCACCCAGGCGCAGACCCCGACGGCCACCATGAATACCGCCGCGCATTCCACGACGCGTTTCACCGCTGAATCCCGTGATTTTCCAAGCCAGCGATACCAAGGAAGCATGGAGGCAGTATACCGCGAGGGACAGCGAAAAACACGGCCTTGCGGGACCGTGTTTTGTTGGGTACCTGGTACTTTAGTACCTGCCTCCTTAGGGACACTTTTATAGCAAGGAAGCCAGTTCAGTTTTCCCCTCCCGCACCGCAGCCCGCATGGCGTCCGTGAACTGCACGCGTCCGGTGATGAGCTTGGTGATGACTG
>JBEEJS010000044.1:0-2539 GCA_041169025.1 Candidatus Parcubacteria bacterium | reverse complement strand
TGGTTTCTTGTAATCGGAACCAATCTTGGCGAGCGTCTTGGTGAGCGATACGCCAACGGACACGGTGATGCCCAGTTCCGCTTCTATGGTCTCCTTCATCCGCCTCGCGATGTCCTCGTATGAACCATGCAGTGGCCGCCGCAGCCCGGTGATCTCCGCGAACCCTTCGTCTATGGAATACTCCTCCACCAGCGGCGTGAACCGGCGCATGATCTGGAACATGCGTTTGGAGAAGAGCGAATATGTCTCGTAGTCCGACGGCACGATGATGGCGTCCGGGCAGAGCTTCTTCACGTCCCAGAGCGCGACGCCGCGTTTGACGCCCCGCGCCTTGGCCTCGTAGCTGGCCGCAGCCACGATGCCGCGTTCCTTGCCGGTCACCACGGGCTTCCCCTTCCACTCCGGGTGCATGGCCTGCTCGCAGGATGCGAAAAAGGCGTCCCCGTCTATATGGACGATTGCCCTGGGCCAGGAGCTTATAAAGGCGGAATTACCCATGTCAGTTATTATTGACAAAATGACGAAAATCTGGTACTTTATGAGGAGTCTCCCCGCCCCCTCCGGGCATGGGAAACGAACGTTTTAGGAGGAAGAAATGTCGGTATTCGAGTTCACACGGCACATCAACGAGATCTACACCAAGCTACGGGGCTCATCGCATGAGACGAAACTCGTCCTCCGCGGGCTCTGGAACCAGTACAAGCGCACCGGCGCCGTGGCACTGGGGTACTGGACGGACAGTGACGGCAAGCGCGGTTATCACTGGCTGGTCCTTTCGCCCGGCACCATCACCGCGGCCGCGCAGGCCGACCACATCATCCGGAACACCCCGGTGGATGCGGAGCTGGTGAAGCACAAAATCTTCTGATGATCGCCCCCGGACCAAGCATGGTCCGGGGTTTCGCGTTTTCTGGCTCCTGGACAATGTTGTACGCGCGCAATCCGGCGCCTAGAAATACTTCCTCACCACCGCGGTCACTACGCCAGCGACGCGCAATTCGTCCTGCGGCACGATCGTCTTGAACGCCTTGTTCGCCGGCTGTAGCACAACCTTCCCGCCACGCCGTTCGAAGTATTTGAGCGTCCATTCCTTATCCACCTCCGCCACCACGATATCCCCGCTCTTTGGCGAGCGCCCGCGTTCCAAGATGACCATGTCCCCCGGCCTGATGCCGGCATCGATCATGGACTCTCCCGTCACCTTGAGCATGAAGCTGGCTTCCTTGTTGCCGATGAGCCATTCGTCCAAGGAGAGCGTGTCCACGTTCTCCTCCTCCGCGGGTGATGGCCAACCGGCGGCCACGGTGCCAAGGAGTTTGAGCGCGCGGAAGGCGCGGCCTGGGACCAGCCGGCCTCCTTCGCCTTTTTCCATGAGACCCGACTCCACCCACTTGTCCGCCAGGTACTTGGCGGCGTTCTTGGACTTGAACTTGAGCAGCGCGGCGAGCTCGCCATAGCTGGGCATGCGCTTGTGCTGGGAGTAGAAGCGGCGGAGTTTGCGGGCGTACTGTTCGATGTTTCCCATATGCACATAGCATACTGTACGAACGTACAGTAGCGCAAGGGATGAGAAAGCCGGCGGCTTCTTCCGGTATGTATTGACTTAGCCCGACTCTTGTAAGACACTCGACCCATGCGGCGGATCAAAGACTCGTACCTTCAGACGTTGCAAAGCATCATCACCTTGTCAGGAAAGGATGTCATCGAAATCGGCTGCGGAAACGGCGCGCGGACGGCGGACATCGCGGCGCTCTGTGCCCACGTAACAGCGATCGATCCGGATGCCCAGCTCATTACGCAGGCGAAATCGGGAGGCTGCGCACCGAACGTCACGTTTGGCATCGGATCAGCGGATGCCTTGCCGGTCATCGAGAACCGGTTCGACATCGCGTTCTTCACCCTCTCCTTTCATCACGTCCCGACATACCGCATGCGCGCTTCCATCGAGGAAGCCGTGCGGGTGCTCCGATACGACGGGGCGATCGTCTTTTTCGAGCCTGCGTTCGACGGCACGTTCTTCGAAGCGGAGGTCGCCTTCGATGCCTGCGACGGTGACGAGCGCAAAGGGAAGGCCGCGGCATACGCAGCGATGCTTTCCCATCATGCCCTCGTGGAGATCGCCGAGCGTTACGACGAGACGGTCTTCGCGTTCGATTCGGACGAGGATTTCATCGCCTCGATGCGACCGAAAAAAGGAACGCGAGAGGAGATTCGGGCGTTCCTCGAACGCAACGGATACACGCTCCGCGCACAACGACGAATCAACGTCTTCCGAACGCGCTAAGCAAGGACGTGAATGCGGAAGACTCGGAACGGCCACCCTGCATGGGTGGCCGTTTTACTAACCCACCCAAGCGGGGTGGGTTCTTTCTTTTAGCGGCTGGCGGCGCTGGGTGGACGATGGGCGCGAGTGGGCTCTTGCGCTTTCCTATGGGCCACGCTAAGAAGCGCCCGCTTTCCCATTCTTAGCCCGCCGCGCTCCCCCGCGCGCCCATGCATATGCCCGTCACCATCACCTCCGCCGCACTCATCGGACTCG
>JBEEJS010000043.1:0-4086 GCA_041169025.1 Candidatus Parcubacteria bacterium | reverse complement strand
CGGCGGCGAAACGGAGCAGGAGGTCATGCATGTCGGTATGATCAACCGGAATGAGGCTGCGTGCATGATACCGCGCGGCGCAGCTCCGGCCAATGCGCTTGCCACTGCCGAGTTGTCAGTGAGGATTGACGCGCATCGCCAGTGGTGCTAGCGTGCAACCATCCCGCCCATGTCAGGCTGGACGATCTTTCAGGAGATTCGCAATGAAAACGATTCCCGTCTTGCTGACGCTGGCACTCGCATTGTCCGTCGCGCCCATGGTGCACGCGAAGTCGCCGGATGAGTTGCGCGCGCTCGACGCCAAAGACGACGTCGCGGCCGGTATCGCAGGCGATGCCGATGAAGCGTACGGTCATGACGCCGAGCCGGAAGGCAAGAAGGCCTTCCAGGGCGTCGTCATCATGGACGCCAAGGTGAAGACGCGCGGTCGGCTCTACCTGTTCACCAAGATCGACGACGGCAAGTGGGTTCAGGAAAAAGACTCCTATGACGTGGTTGCGCACGATGCCACCGTGGACGTGACGCCTGCGCTCCGCCAAGTCATCATCAACTGGACCGGTGGAGCGCGCGTGCGGATCCTGGTGCGTGTCATTTCGCTCGAAGAATACAAAGAGGGCCTCAAAAAGGGCGGGTATGACCTGCCGGTCATCAAGTTCAAGAAGTAGGGTAGCTATGGCCGCCGGGGAATCCTCCCGGCGGCTTTTATATGCCTTTTGCCCATATTTTACGCCATATTCTGTCCATGTATCTTGACAAATAAGGCGAAACGTGATATAGTGCCCCCATCGTTCGAAAGTCGGACGTACCATTTAAGGAGCACTCAATGCGCACCGTTTCCGTCGTTTTCGTCCTCGTTTCAGCCCTGTTCTCGGTTCCAGCGTTCGCCGAAGAACCCGGCACGAAGATCGTCACCCCCGTTCCCGCACGTGCAGCGGATGCGGGTCTCGACTTCCGGCCGCTCAAGAGCAGGCTCACTGATTATCCGAAGGCATCGGAGCACGAGGCGGCGAAGGATGGTCCCGTGGTGACCACAAAGAACGCCAAGCGTCCTGCCACCAAGGCACAGGCCGCCAAGGTCCAGAAAACCAAGAAGTAAAAATCGCTTCGAGCCGTCGGGAGAACTCTCCCGACGGCTTTTGCTATACTGATGGAGTTAATCATTCGCGGTATCGCCCTATGCCCCGATTCTCGCGCGTCCTTTTCCCGTCCCTCCTTGTCATGCTGTCGCTCGTCTCGCCGGCGCTCGCCGCATCCGGTGGTTCGCTCATCAAAGGCTCCGGTCCAGCCGTGTATTATCTCGGCGCCGACGGCAAGCGATACGTGTTCCCGAACTCGCGCATCTACTCGTCCTGGTACGCCGACTTTTCCGGCGTCGTTACCGTGTCTGATTCCGCGCTTGCGTCGCATACTATTGGCGGCGCGGTGACGTACAAGCCGGGCGCGCGCATGGTGAAGCTCGCCACCGACCCCAAAGTGTATGCGGTGGACGCGCACGGCACGCTGCGGCCGGTGGCAACGGAGCAGGTCGCGGCGACGTTGTATGGTGCGGATTGGGCGAAGAAGATCGATGATCTTTCAGATGCGTATTTCACATCGTACTCCGTGGGTGCGTCGATCTCCTCCGCCTCCGCATTTTCTCCTGCAGCCGTGCTGGCTGCGGCGACGGATATCGGTACGGACCGCGGCATCGTTGCTGCTGGGGCCCAGGTCGGAGCAGCGCCAGACCTGACAAAACTCGCGCTCGGCGATGGGAAGCATGCGACGTCCGCGCAGCGCGGGTACATCTACTCCTGCCAGACGTCCTTTAACGGCAGCGGTGCCTTCGCCGATGGCCCATGGATCTCCGGTTCCACGTGGGACGCCACCAAGAAGTCCACGGTGGATGGGCATGTGTCGTGGCCGAACGCCGCAGTGAGCATCGCCGTATCCGGCGCGAACCGCATGATCACCTCCAATGCGCTGCCAAAGACCCATGCCACAGGCACGTACCCGATCGCGTCTTCCGATGACGCGTATTCCTACGATCGCAACCCCAACTCCATCAAGGCGCAGTCGCTTTCCGTCACGCTGCCGGCGAATCCCACGGTGGCCGCGTCGCCCACGTGCGTCGGCGGAGAGGTCGGGATTTCCGTGACTGGCGTGCCGATCTTCGATGGCTTCGATGCGGGCGGACGGGACGCAGTGGCGCATGAGGTGCAGGATTCCTGCGACGGCCATCCGCAAGAATCGGGCGAGTATCATTATCACGGGCCAAGTTCCTGCGTAGCGCAGGGTGACGGAGAGCTATTCGGTTACGCATACGACGGCTTCGGCATTTACTCCAACCTGGAGAACGGCAAATACCTGACCAACGCCGACCTCGACGAGTGCCATGGCACCACCAGCGCGGTGCTTTGGGACGGCAAGATGACGGTGATGTACCACTACGTGCTGACGCGCGAGTTCCCGTATACGGTGGGCTGCTTCAAAGGGAAGTCGTACTGGACAGGGCCTTCGGCGGCAGGGCAAACCGGGGGTCCCGGCGGACAGATGGGGCCGCCTCCGGGTGGAGCAGGGATGGGGTTCCCGCCGCCGATGTTTTAAGCCCATGACGGCTTGGTCGTGTGGCAAGGATTGTTGACAAAATGACAGGCATCAGGTAGGGTCCGGTCACGGAGGTTACGAACATGACCACGGCACGAGCGATTTGGAACGGGCTCATTGAAGACGAGAATTTTTGTAAGGCGTTTCCGGAAGGGCCGAAACGGGAAAGGATGCGAGCTTTCGTGGAAGGCATTCCCGAGAAGGTGAGCGGGCTCGCGCCATATGGCGTGACTCTACGCACCCTGGCGATGACTTCGTACGCGCTCACGCTGCTCGCGATCGAGACCGGCTTCATCGGTGCGTTCCCGGGGGTGGAGTCCTTGGAGAAGGCTCGCCGCACTCTCGTCGCCATCCAGACGGATGTCGATTTCAAGCCACTTCCGGACAGCCGCTTTCCCAGGGCACTGCGTGACCTGAAAGGCAGGGCCAAAGAGGAGTTTGCCACCGGGAAGCTGACCATCGGCAGGCTGCTGGAGATCTCGTGCTACTCGGTGCTGGTCGCGTAGATCGTCCCGTTTGATTAGGAGGTTACCATGCGACGTTCTCCTCTGATGTTCTTTGCGGCCGCGTGCTTCTCTTTCTGGGCGAGTGCCGGTGCCGCATCCGCACAATTTGCGTGCAGAGCACGCTCGGACGACATCCCCAAAGACAGCCGCGGCTCGCGCGATTTCGGTAGGAATGCCGAGTACGTGGCTGTCATCGTCAAAGGGTGGCCCAATGCGGGGAGCGGGACCATCTACCGTTTCGAGCGCGAAAACCGCGGCTCATGGCGACAGGAGGGTCGTGCCGAAATACTGCATCAGCGATCGGACGGCACCTGGTTGTCCAGCGCCGTGAATGGGCGGATCATGCGGTGGACGCGCGCGAAAGGCTTGGACGGCATATTCTTCACGACACTCCGCCGCTACTGCTCGGACCACGCCTATTTCAAGTACATGCCGGAACTGCCGCGGTTCTCGCACGTGCAGGGACGGCAGCGGTAGGTTCTCGAAAGACCCGGTTCTCATGGACCGGGTCTTTACTTTAGGGCGGAATCGGGCGTTTTAAGGCGGGGCGCGGGCGACGGGTTCGGGATAACCCGGGGCCTTGCTTTTGGAACGGGCTTTGCTACACTGACCCCGCTCTATTCCGAGGTAGCTCAGTGGTAGAGCAGAGGACTGTCGACGCTGGTTCCCCGGCCGTTACTGGCAGGGGAGCGCAGGACATCCGCACGGGCGGATTTATAGGCAGCTCATGGCGGTGACGCCGTGAAGTAAAACCGGGTGAATTCGGCGAACGTTGTCCAACCAACGCCGAGCCAAGCCCTGCCGCCAGGCAGGGAAGGTGTAGAGACTATCCCGAAAGGGAGTAGGCCGCGCACGTGTGCGGTCGAAGCGCCCGGCTCTCCGCGTTTGATCGCTGTCGACGACGACACGCGGCCAGGCGCGCGAGATGATGACATAGTCCAGGTACCAGCACTGTAATCCTTTGGTCGTGGGTTCGAATCCCACCCTCGGAGCCATG
>JBEEJS010000042.1:0-3731 GCA_041169025.1 Candidatus Parcubacteria bacterium | reverse complement strand
CCCCCGTGGCGGGATCGTGCGGCTGGCCGATCGAGGAATACAGCAGCCGCAGATAGTCGTAGATCTCCGTCGTGGTGGCGATGGTCGAGCGCGGGCTGCCGCCGCTGCTGCGCTGCTCGATGGCGATGGCCGGCGAGAGCCCCTCGATGTGGTCCACGTCGGGCTTGTCCATCATGGAGAGGAATTGCCGGGCGTAGGTCGACAGTGACTCGACGTAGCGGCGCTGACCCTCGGCGTAAATGGTATCGAAGGCGAGCGAAGACTTGCCGGAGCCGGACAGGCCCGTGATGACGGTGAACTTTCCTTTGGGGATGCGTGCATCCACGTTCTTGAGGTTGTGGACGCGTGCGCCTTTGATGATGATGGCGTCGTTGTTTGGCATCAAGCAAAATGGTCAAAGGAAACAAATCGTAAACCAGCGTAGCAAGTGCATGTGGTTCGTGCAAGAGTGGGCGGGGGGACTTCGCCAAACAAGAGGGGTTGACGGGACAGGCAGGGGTGATATACTCCCTTTGGAATTGATCGACACCCGAATAGTCGCCCACGAGGCGGCGTTCCCGAAAGGGATAGGGGGTCGGTTTTCTTTTGCCTGACCGAGCGCATTAGGGCCATCTGGAGGATCGCTTTTCCTTGGACAAGATGCGTCCGTAATAGGCATCGGCATCGGGTTTTTCCGATATCTTCCTGTGACAGATGCTCGCCACGTAATCAGCCAATTGTATGAGGTTATTCTGGCTGGATCGCTCAGCTCGAAACTTCCGTATGACCTGGTCCTCATTCGTATTCATGAACGTCTTCACGTGCTTCGATAGCGCTGCCTGAAATTCATGGGAACCGCTCTGATCGATGACGACGTACGCTCCCCTCGTATACGGACGCGCATGCCCGAAGGCGATCTTGACCGCGAACGCGTACAGCGCGTCTTTCGTGTCGAACTCCGCGCCCCTCACTGCGCTGGCGTGCTTATCGATTGAACAGACGATATAGGAAAAATCGAACTGACAGACCGTTTTTATGAAGGCCCTGCGTACATCAGGTTTGTTATCATGAAAATGAAATTCAAACCGTTCGTGCTTACCCAGGGTCAGACGCAGTTCCCCGATGCTTCCGTCGCACGCCTGCATGACAGTCTCATCCGTAAACATGACCAAGGCGACGGTGAAAAATCGGCTCGACCCTTGGGCGAACTTCAGTCCCGTGTCCCCGGCTTCGTCTACGAATATGAACATCGGCGCGGAACATAGATGATGCGTTCCAGAAAGGCAAGTGCACGGAGACCCCTTCCAAAGGGTCCCAAAAAATGCTATAATTACATCAATAATTCATCGTACCTTCGTCCAAACGCTATGTACGTCAAAAAGCTCCTCTCGGCCGCGCTTATCGCCGCCTCACTCATACCGGTGACCGTCGCCTTTGCCAGTGAAGGTGCAAATGACTCTACGAAGCCGAATACCGGCGAGATGCGATACCAAAGCGACGTGAAGTCGCCCCGCGACAGCGCCACCGGCCAATCGTCCGGCAAGCGCATGATGACGAACGGCCAATGCGTGAGCGCCGCCGCCCAGACGCGCAACGATGCCATGAAGTCGGCGAACGAGGCGCTCCGGACGGCCAATAGCGCCGCGAAGACCGCATTCGCCGCCGCCAAGGAGTCCGCGCAAGCCCTCACTGACATGAACGCCAAGGAACTCGCCATGGAAGCGGCCGTCAACGCGTATGAAGACGCGCAGATCGCCGCCCAGACCGTGTTCCGCACGGCCCGCCGCGCAGCCGATCATCAGATGCTGCTCGACCGCCAGGCCTGCCGCACGCAAGTAAAGGCGAACAATGACTGCATCACCGCTGCCAACAAGAAGGCGCAGGATGCGTCCAAGGCCGCGGAGACCGCTCTCAAGTCGGCCGCCGACGCCGCCAAGACCAAGCTCGACGCGGACATGACCGCCGCGAAGGCGCTCACTGATTCCGCCGCGCGCGAGGCCGCCGTGAAAGCCGCCCGCACCGCGTATGAAGACTCGATGAAAGCGGCCCGCAAGACCGCTTCCGACGCCAAGACGTCCATCCTGACCACCCTCCAGACGGACAGGGCGGCCTGCGGCAAGACGACGCAGTAAATCACGAAGCGAAAGACCGCCCCTCACCGGGCGGTCTTTTGTCTTGCGCTTTTGACCCCGAAGTCCGCTATCCCGCAGCCCACGCGTCACTTCACGAATTTCCCGATGATCCTCTCCATCTCATCTTGCGACATCGCGCCCTCCACGCGCTTCCCGTTGAAGAAGAACGTGGGCGTCCCTGCCAGGCCGAGTGATTGCGCCTGCGCGGTATCCGCGTCCACCCGCTTGGCGTATCGCTCTTCGGTGAAACACTTCTGGAACTGCACCGTATCCAGCCCCGATTCGCTGGCGAAGCGGAGCAGGTCGGCAGCGCCGAGCGCGGGCGAGCTTTGGAACAACCGGTCGTGGTACGCCCAGAACTTCCCCTGCTCCTGCGCACAGGAGGCGGCGATGGCTGCCTCGCGCGCGTCGGGGTGGAGGTCGGTCAGCGGATAGTCACGGAAGATGACGCGCACCGTGCCACCATGCTTGGCGGCGATGGAGCGCACCGCGGTGGACGCTTCCTTGGAATACGGGCACTGGAAGTCCGCGAATTCCACGATGGTGAGCGCGGCATCCTGGGGTTCCGCCCCGATCGCCGGCGCCTCTTCGAGTTCGATGGAAGAACGGGGTACGTCGTCCGCTGCGGGCGCGAGAGTCGCCACGGAGGTGAACGCGTTTCGGAACTGCGGCAGGTTCACGATCTCGCCGCGCTTGAGCGCGCCGTAATACTCGGCTGTCTTCCAGCCGACGACGCAGACGAAGGCGAGCGCCAGGAAGAAGGCGATCCAGCCGAAGACGGCGCAACCGAGGCCTTTCTTTTTTTGCTCGGCAGCGGGCGTGACCGATGGATGCATGTCTGGCATATCGCCTGAAGTATATCGTGTTCTTGCCCATTGACAAAATCGGGTTTTCGTACCACCGTGCGGATACGGAGGAAACATGTTCAAGCGCGTCATCATCGAACTCACCGGACCGATCTGCAACTGCCCGTCGGAGAATCTCAGCTGGGGCTTCGGATGCGACCGTGACGGGAAACTCGAGATGACCCTTGAGTGCCTGACCTGTCATGGCAAGCTGGTCGTCCCGGAAGAAAAGCTCGGCGCATTGTTCCGTTTGGACGTGCGGTATCCCGTGGACCAGACGCCGGCAGTGCAAGGCATTCCGGCGAAGGCCGAAGGGAAGGTGATACAGCTCTTTCCGAAGAAAGAAGGATAAGAAGTCATGGAAAAGCCGTTCAACGCTTCGGACCTTCGCATCGAATGGTTCTCCAGTGCGGGTTCGCCGGGTTACTTCGGCATCTATCACGCCACCAAGGGCCTCGTCGCCACAGTCCAGACGCAGGACGAGCACGGGCTCGCGTTCATCCTGGCGCTGGCGCCGCAGTTGCATGAAGCCTGCGTGGGCGCACTGAAGGCGCTGGAGCACCAGCCGGGTAACAACCTGGTCGTAGGAAAGCTACGTACGGTACTGAATCAGATTGACGCGTGCGGGACCTCCAAACCGAAACAGTCTTCATAGAAAAAGCCGACCTGCTGGGTCGGCTTTTTTTCGCCCACACCCGCATTAAAACATCCTGCCCCGAAAGGCAGGATGTAAAACTCATGACTCTGCCGCCGAAACGGCCCGCACGTTGATTCG
>JBEEJS010000041.1:0-5230 GCA_041169025.1 Candidatus Parcubacteria bacterium | reverse complement strand
AGGAGCGAAAATTTCTTTGTGTTCCGGTTGTATTTATAGACGCGGCTGTCGCCGACGCTGGCGATGGTCATCATGCGCCTGCCATCCGGACCCTTGGTCTCCATGGCGAGCGTGGCGGTGGTGCCCATCTGGCTCAGCTCCTGCTTGCGGAGATCCCTCGCTTCGGTGGACATCACTGGCGCGTACGCCTTGTCGCGATACTGCACGATGTCCTGGTTCGCGTCCTCGAGGGCTTCCGCAAACAGGCGCTCGGCCTGCGCCGAGGTCGCGCCGTCCGGCATGCCTGCGAGCCGCTCGCTGAGCGAGGCGGAGGCGATGCGGCTGGCGACCGCGCCGGTTCCCTCGTTCATCTTGCTGGTCTTTCCGTCCGGACTCTTCACCGCTCCGGAGATGCCGTCAAGCACGCCGAAGATGCGTTTCGACTTGAGTACGTCAGCGACCTTCGCTTCCGCCTCCATGGCTTCCGTGACGCGCGCGGCATCCATTTGGGACATGGACGTCTTGATTTCCGGCGGCGTGCGACGTTCCCGCAGCAAACGACCGAGATCACCCAGCGCCGCGTCCTCGTTCCGCCCCGGATGCTTCACCGACGCCCGCGATTCGATGACCGCCTGCGGCTCATCCTCCACCAACTCCAAATCCTCCGGGTTCAGTTCATCCGGAAGCTCCTCCAGGTCCGCGTCGTTCAATTCCTCCGCCTCCTCCACGAGCCCGATGGCATCGGCGTCAAGGATCTCCTCCGCGCCGGGCGCACCCGGTTTCCTCCGGAACTTCCCGGAATCGTCATCGCGTTGCGGGATCGGCGGTGCTCCTTCGTGGTTGCGTGCTGCGTTGCCTCGAGCCATATGTCAGGGAAAAAATAGTGGAATCAGGCTGCACCGCGGAGTTGGTGCTTGCGGAGCGTCGCACGTTCGGCCAGGAGCCTGGCGTAGGCGCGGCGGTCGGAGACGATCTGGAGTTTCTTCTGCGCGCGTTCAACGGCTTCCGACGCTTCAAGATGGCGGGTGCGCACGACCTTCATCTCGTCCGCCGTGGCGTCTTTCGGCGGCGCGCCGATGACACGTTCCATGAGCTGCTTCCGGTTGAACGCTTCCTGCAGGACGTACGACGCTTCCGCTTCTTCGCGCGCCAGGAGTTCGTCGAGCTTGGTGATATCGCCCAGGTCGATGGTCTCGCGGGTGGCAGCGCCCATGAAGGCCGCTTCTCTTTCTATCGCCTCGATGCGCGCCGCCGCTTCGGCTTGCTTCTTGTCCTTGCCGACCCTGAACGCCTTCTGCGAATCGTGATCCTTTCCGCCGTAATACGCCTCTGCGATGGGATTGCCGAACTTGAGCGACTTCCGGAGATCGTTCGCTTCCTTGTTCAGCACGCCCGCTCGCATGCCGTAGTCCACCGTGGGGTCGAAATTGCGGATGTGCCGGTAGCGGACTTCGAGTCGCATCATCTCCTGGTCCACTTCAGGCAGTCCTCGTCCGCTTTCCTTTCCGCTTGCCTCGACATCCGTCTTGGAAACGCCCGATTCCCGTTCCGGTCGGCGGTCATGGTGCATCGGCATCCGTTCGGACATATGGGGAAAACTCGGGGGATTATGCGGAAATCGTAGCATGTTTCACCGTAACCTTGAACGGCGCCTTATGCGGGCGGCCATGCGTGTGCCGGATAAGCGGGGTTCATGTATACTTCCGGGGTATGCCAGCCAAGAGAACCGATCTGCCCAAGTACGATCCCGCATTCATGTATGACGACCGTGTCGGCGCCGAGGGCATGCCTTCGGCCGAGATCGGCCGCCTCGAAAAGTCGCTGGACGCGGCGCGCCAGGCCATCCTGTCCGAACCGCCGGGCTTCTTCAGCATCCCTGACCGCGGGGAAGAGCTCCGTGCCACGGAGAAACTTGCCCGCGAGGTCGCGGGGAAGTTCAAGACGCTCATCGTCATCGGCATCGGCGGTTCCGATCTTGGCGCGCGCGCCATCATCGGGGCGCTGGGCGGACGCGCCAAGGGCATGGAGGTGCGATTCATCGGCGCGAATACAGACCCGGAGGAGATCGCCGCGCTTTTGAAATCGGTGGATCTTCGCAAGTGCGCGCTCAACGTCATTTCCAAGTCCGGCGGCACGCTGGAGACGATGGCGACGTTCCTGCTGCTCCGCGAAGCGCTCATCAAGAAGGTCGGCGTTCGCAAGCATGCCGCGCATGTCATCGCCACCACCGACGAAAGCGGGGGAGCGCTCCGTGAGATCGCGCGGCGAGAGGGGTATCGCACGCTGCCGGTTCCGCAAGGCATCGGCGGGCGGTACTCCGCGCTCACCACCGTGGGATTGTTCCCCGCGGCATGCGCGGGCATTCCGGTGCGCGCGCTCGTGGAAGGCGCACGTCAGGTATTGGCCGACTTCAAGGCGGACGCGGCAAAGGAAAGCGGCCCGCTCTTGTTCGCCGGCCTGCACGTGGATGCTTCGGTGAGGCGCGGCAAGACCGTGACCGTGCTCATGCCGTACTCGGCCGCGCTGCGCGAGATGGGATACTGGTTCCGCCAGCTCTGGGCGGAGAGCCTGGGCAAGGCGCGGGACAGGCGCGGTGCGCAGGTGCATCGCGGGTTCACGCCGGTGGCCGCGCTCGGTGCCACGGACCAGCACTCGCAGCTGCAACTCTACGTTGAAGGACCGAACGACAAGTGCGTGACGTTCCTGCAGGTCGAAAAGCCGCGCGAGGATTTCAAGGTGCCGGTCGCGTACAAGGATCTGCCCGCGGTGTCCTGGCTTGGCGGCAAGAAATTCTCCGATCTCATCCGCGCCGAACGTGAAGCCACCGCGGAAGCGCTCGCCGATGCCGGACGCCCCAGCGGCACCGTGCACGTGGCGCGCGTATCGCCGGAGTCCGTCGGCGGACTGATGATGTTCTTCATGCTCGCCACTGCGGCCGCCGCGGAACTCCTCGACGTGAACGCATACGACCAGCCTGGCGTGGAAGACGGCAAGCGTCTCATCCGCGAGGCGTTCAAGAAGAACTAACGCACCCTGCATGGAGACAGGACCGGCGATCAACCGAATCAGGACCGCACTCGCACCGACGCGCGCTTGGCTGCATGCCAAGGCGCCGGTGGTCCTTGCGGTGCTCGGTATCGGCATCCTGGGACTGATCGCCACGTACGCGGAGCGGGTGCATGAGGAGCGGAAGCCGGAATACGCGCAGGCTCGCCTCGAAGCGCTCCGTGCCGCGCTGGGTCCTCCGCCTCCAGGGACCATGCCCAAGGTCGCGCCGCCGCCCGCCTTCGTGAAAGGCATCTACGTGAGCGCCGCCGCCGCAGGGACCAAGAACATGTTTGCCGGTCTCGTCGATCTCGTCGATCGCACGGAACTCAACGCAATGGTCATCGACGTGAAGGACGGTACTGGCGAATTGGCGTTCATCCCGGGGGATACGTCTCTCAACGACCATGTCGCCGCGCATCCCGAGCTCGGACATCTGAAGGATTTCACTGCGCCGCTGCGCGCCAAAGGCATCTATCTCATCGCGCGCATCTTCGTCTTCCAGGATCCGGCGTACGTGAAGCTGCATCCGGAGGTGGCAGTGAAGAGCAAGGCTACCGGCGGCATCTGGCGCGACCGCAAGGGCATCCCGTGGGTGGATGCGGCGCATCAGGAAGGGTGGGAGTACGCGGCCAAGATCGCACGTGAGGCGTACCAAGGCGGTTTCGACGAAGTGCAGTTCGATTACATCCGCTTTCCGACGGACGGCAACATGCCGGACATGAAATTCCCGGTCTACGACGCCGGTACCACCACCAAGGCGGCGACCATGGGCAAGTTCTTCTCCTACCTTGATGACGAGCTGGGCGGCACCGGCGTCAAGACGTCCGTGGACCTGTTCGGCCTGGTGATGTGGGATCATGACTACGACCTGAACATCGGCCAGCGCCTGGACGTCGCCGCCCCGCACTTCGACTACATCTCGCCGATGGTCTATCCTTCACATTATCCGAAGGGATTCGACGGCTATGCCAACCCGGCGGATCACCCGTACGACGTCATTTACAAGAACCTGGTCAGGGGACAGCCGGTGACGGAGACGCTCCGCAAGGCGAATCCCGACGCGCGCATCGCCACCATCCGGCCGTGGATACAGGACTTCAACCTCGGCGCCTTCTATTCGCCAGCCATGATCAAGGCGGAGATGAAGGCCGCGGTTGACGGGGGAGCGAGCGGCTGGCTCCTCTGGAACGCGCGCAACCGTTACACGGAAGCGGCACTCGGACCTCAACGATAACCATATGAAGACTCAACGCATACTCCTCGCGTCCGTCCTCGCGCTCACGTTCGTCGGCGCCGGCTGCGCGCCCAAAGGCGATGGCAAGGTGGCGGTCCCGGCATCGGAGGCAGGCAAGGAAATGATCAATGCCAGCACGAACGACCTGTACGGTGCCGCCGCGCTCAAGCAGCAGGTGGACGCCGACGCCGCCGCCCAGGCCAAGGCCGACGCCGATGCCAAGGCCGCGGCCACGGACAAGAATGCGGCGACTCCGGACGACGCGACTACTAAAGAGAAACCTAAAGCAGGCACCATGCAGAAATTCGAACGCCCAACCAAACCCGTCGGCCTCCTTCCTGATGCCGAGGTGACCAACAAGCAGATCCACATCAAGACCTCCAAGGGCGACATCGTCTTCGAGCTGCTTCCGAAGGAAGGCCCGCTCGCGGCATCCAACTTCGTGGCGCTGGCACGCAGCGGCTTCTACGACGGTCTCACGTTCCACCGCGTGATTCCCGGCTTCATGGCGCAGGGCGGCGACCCGATGGGCACGGGATACGGCGGTCCCGGATACCAGTTCCCGGATGACAAGGTGAACCTCAAGTACGAGCCGGGCATCGTGGCGATGGCCAACTCCGGTCCGGACACCAACGGCAGCCAGTTCTTCATCATGACCGCATCCACGCCGCTTCCGCCGAGCTACTCCATCTTCGGCCGCGTCACGTCCGGGCAGAGCGTCGTCGACTCACTCAAGATCGGCGATGTCATGACCACCGTCACCGTCGAGGACAGGAAATAACGGACACGCCACCATGGAACCGACTCTTCCGCCGCTGCATCCGCAAGTCTCCGAGCTCCTCACGGCGCTCGGACTTCGCGTGGTCGACATCGTCCAGTGGGACGTGCTGGCCTGCGCGCCCATCGGCGAACCCGGGAACACGCCGTCGGTGATCCTCAAGTTCGGCGCGGACGAACGGAAGGCCGAAG
>JBEEJS010000040.1:0-3817 GCA_041169025.1 Candidatus Parcubacteria bacterium | reverse complement strand
AATGCCAAGCTTGCCCGTGCCGTCGAAACGCGCCATTTCCGCCACGCCGTTGATGAATCGCATCACATCGCCGCCCTGGGTGTAGATTTCCAGGCCGGAAGAGGCGGTGATCTTGTAGTTGGAGTTATAGAAAGAGATGAAGTTCCCCGCCACCGCGTTCCCCACGAGCAGGTTGCCGTTGAACGTGGTGTCCACGCGCGGACCGCCGCCGTAGTTGCCCACGTTCAGCGTGCTCACGCCGGCGCTGTCCACGCGGATAGCCTTGCCGGGAGCGACGTAATAATCGCCGGCGGACGACTTGATGTTGCCCGTAACGTTGATGAACGCGGACTGCGGGGCCGCCTGGTCCTTCAAGATGTTCGGCGTGGAGCAGGAGTTGGTGCAGGGATCGAACGTTGAGCCGGCAGGGCAGGCAAGCACCGCGACGCACGCGTTGGTGCCGCCGCAAAGCTGGGTGCCAGCGGGACAGCCGCACGCACCGCATTGGTTGGTGTACTGGCCGCTGCTCGGGCTGCCGCAGGACGCGCCGATGGTGGACGTTGCCGCCGTGCAACCGCCGCACGGGAACGCCGCGGTGTTACAGACGAACGACGTGGAGGAACAGGCGAAGAGCTGGTTGCTCTGCGCGCCCGGCCGCGTGTCCGCCTGGCAGGACGCGTCCGTGGAACGGAACAGCTGTCCGCCGAAACAGGTCACGCCGGAGCCGGAGGTGGGACAGGCGCAGGACGACTGCGTGCTGTTGTACGGGCAGTTCTGCGCCAGCGCGGGAGCGGCGACGAGCGCCGATGCCGCGAACGTGGAGAACGCGAACGCCAGCGCGGCGACGGCGCGGAGGACCTTCATGTTCGTGCGTGCGATCATGTTGTTCATATCATCTGCAGCAAGCGTACTTTAGTCCTCCACCGGCGTTGCATGTCGTCATCGTTCCGCTGCCCCCCGTCACGTTGTTGAACTGCCAGACCCGTCCGTACGCGCCAGCCGTGTTGTCCGTCCAGCCGATGCAGTCGTTGGCGTTGGCGGTGAATCCCGGCGGTCCGCCGTCGAGCCATGCGGATATGCCGCCGTTCGTGCGTATGGGGTCTCCCGCCACGGAGCAACTGATGCTTTCCAGTATCTCCTCGGGCTTGCAGACGTGCGATCCCGCGTACGCCGTGGAACATTTGTTGTCCGCGCCGTAGTAACTGCCCACCGCGCCGAGCGACCCGTGGAAACTGGATGGCGTCACGCCCACAAACGTCGCTCCGAAACAACCCGCGGCTTTCACGTCGCCGCGCGCCGTGACCTTGAACATGTCGGCGCTTTCGTTCTGCAGGAGCAGCAAATTGCCGGTGGACGTGGTATCCACGTTCCCGTACATGAGGTTCTGCGCGCCGCTGATGACGAGCGCGGCGGTGCCGACGCTGAAACCCTTGAACGACGCGCCGCCGTTGCCATCGATGTCGATGCCAGCGTTGGTCTGCTGCGCCGCGGTAGCGCCGCGATTCCAGATGGTGACCGGGATGTTCCCGCCCGGCGCCGCAGCCGTCGGTCCTTGGAAGGTGGCCGCATCCACGGTACGGATGAGCGCGGCTGCCACTCCCACGCCCACGAACGCCAGCACGAAAAAAGCGATGACCGCATGCCATGGGGAGCGGATCGCCGCAGGGACGCGCTGCACCAACTCCTGATGCGGCGCGGATTCCGGTGCCGCATCATGGATGGCGGGAACGGTCGCCGCCGAATCGAACGAAGCGGGCACCGAGGGATGCCGCGTGATAATCGGCGCAGCGAACCGGCGCAGGTGCGGCGACGCGAATTTCGTCACGATCATGGCTTCCGGCACGGCACCGCGCGCACCGGCGCCGCGCTTTTTCGCCTTGGCCGGGGTGACCTTTTTGGCAACGCCAACAGCGCGTTTCGCACGCGCTTTTCGAGGCATGGCGGATTTCGCCGGTTTCCTCTTCATGTCACCTACTATATCACAGTCGAATAAGCGGCGTTTGCGGGTTATCCACAGAATGAAAGACGGCCCGGTTTAAGGGGCCGTCATTTCGGGTTCGGGTCGCCGCAGTGCTCATCAAAGGTCATCAGTCTTGATAAGCGTCATGCCCAATATAGGCGCCACGATCCAGGCGAACCGCCCCATCTCCGAGGCGAACAGTTGCCGCGTGACCGGTGAGAGCGCCTCAACCGCGTCCGGCGGCAGGAAGCTCAAGGTGATGCTCACCAGCAGCCCCACGTGGAACGTGCTGAACAGCATCACCTGCCACCATTTGCCGGCGGACAGCTTGCCGAAGGTGTTCTGGAGCGCCGATCGCGACATCAGGAAGAACAGCAGCACGAAGATGCCGAGGAAGGTGGTGACTTTCACCGCGAACCATTGGCCCACGTTCACGCTGTTGTCGAGTTTTCCGAGCAATGGCGCGTTGCTCACCACCGCCAGCGCCATGTAGATGGACACCAGGATGACGATGACGCGGTCGCGCCCGAGCGACATGCCGTACAGGAACACGGTCACCAAGAAGAAGATGACGATGAAGAGGTCCCAGGTGGGGGCGGCCCAGTTCACGTGCTGCAATTGCGCGAGCGCGCCCGCGCCGAAGTTGCCCGCGCCTGTTGAGACTGCGCTGCCGGCCTTGTCCGCAAAAGAAGACGCGATGAGGAACATACGCCGTGCAGTATAGCATCCCCGGAAAAGAAACGTACTCGGCCCGAAGGGACCGAGTACGTGAGGCAGGTGGAGCGTGCGGTCAGTCCAAGTAAAAAATGGCGATCGCGATGTTTTTCGCCAGCTGGTCGGCAGCCACACCGATCACGGCGACAGCGAGCAAACAACCTGAGAGAGCAAATGCCTTCATGCGAACTTCTCCTGTGCGTTTTTTCCCATGTTTCAGGGATATTTCGTACGTATGAAGAGAATACCAGATTTCGCCCATTTTGTCAATAGTATATGACAAAATAGGATGCCTGAAAAAGCCCTAATATTAGCCGTATTTACGGCACCGGCATCTTGTTCATCTTCCGGAGGATCGCCAAGACCCGTCGGCTCATCCCCAGTCCCCGCCCAAAGACGGCCCCGGCCAGGACAGCGTAACAGCCGACCGCGAAGGCATCCCCGTGAAGGAAGTATCCGGTGATATCGTCGCGGTTCAGTTCGAGAGCGGTGTAGAACGCGAGGAGCACCAGTCCGTAGACATCCAGCCGAGCCACCACCTTCCCCTTCTCGCTGTCCCAGGTGATGTGATGCGAATAGGAAAACGCGTACCCAAGCGTGATGCCGATCGCGACGGCACCGAGCACTGCAAGGACGGGTACTTTGAACCGCCACGTATCCGCCACGATGACGCCCAAGAGGAGCGCGCAAATGAATCCGTACGCGCGGAGGCGGATGCGGAGGAAGGGCGCGACGTGATGGATGGGCAGCTTCAGGCGGCGCATGATGACGGAAGTATAGCACCCCCGCCGCCCGTGATGCATGTGCGATTCCGTGCTACGGTGGAACGAGCCCTTTCCAAGGAGATCACATGCCCATCCGTCTCGCGCTCGCCATGTTCTTGGCCGCGCTCGTCACCGCAGTCGCGATTCCCGCCCGTGCCGACTGGCGCACGCACCGGTATCAGCAACAGCTGAACGCCGCACTCCGCCTTCCGCCGCGCCGGATGTCGCATCCGTATCTCGATATCGTGATGGCGCCGCAATTGCAGGCCCACGACCCCGCCGCGATCAACGGTATCGGGCCGCCCGTGCGCACCGCGTCCGGCACGATGCGGAGGGTGTCAATGAGCGACTTCATGCTCTTCACGCTCAAGTTTTCCAACGAAGGCGAATCGCATTTCAT
>JBEEJS010000039.1:0-5512 GCA_041169025.1 Candidatus Parcubacteria bacterium | reverse complement strand
TGAATATCGCACGGCATTTGGCCTCCGACGGCAGGTCGTTTAGTATGTTCATGGGACGGCGTTTAGTCTTGTTAGCCAGCACTAACAGTCTATACGCTGTCCCATTTTGATTCTAAGAGCCCCCCGTGAGGGGCCCTTTGTCCGATGTTACGCCAGCCAGGAGAGATCCACGTGCCTCCGCAGCATCCGCATCAGCTTGGGCAGCACGTGCTTTTCGCCGGTGATGTGGCTCCAGAGGAGCGTCCAGGTGGAGACCTGGAAGACGGTGATGAGCGACCCGGTGATCGCGATTAGGCCGATGAGCAGGGTGCCGGCCGTGGTAATGATGATGGTGCTGACGGCATCCGCGCCGGCCGCGTGGGCCACGTAGAGGAAGAACAGGAAGGGGATGGCGCCGAGCGCGGCGCAAACCATGGCGGCGATGCCGATGGCGACGGAACAGCCGAGCGAGACGAGTGCCATTTCCAACGCGGTCAGCCAGTGGTCCGCGACCAGGTTGGCACCCTCTTCCAGCGCGAAGCGCACGCCGCGGCCTTTCACCACCACCTCACAGGTGGCGTAGATGGCGGCCACGGACGCGCCGACGGCGAACGCCATGAACATGATGAACGCGCCGATGTAGAACAGGCCTTCCATGACGCCGCCGACGCGCATCACCTGTTCAAGGGTGGCTGCGGTGAGCAGGAACGCCGCGAGCACGAACAGTTGCGCCCAGACGTTCACGCCAAGCACGCGCCAGAAGTTTTCCGCGCCGATTTTCACGTCGTCCGCGAAGCTGGCATCGCCGCCGCGTTCTACCTTTCGGATGGCGCCGATGAGCGCGCCCACGGAGGAGTAGGTCATCCAGGTGAAGATGGCTGCGCAGAAGGCGAGGCCGAGCGCGAGCAGGAGGAAGGTCAGCGCGGGATAGCCGGTGCCGCCGAGGATGGCGGTGAACGTCGCCAGGCCGGGCATGGTGCCGGCGGGCGCGTGGCCGGAAAGTCCCGGCATCATGGCATACACCCTGTCCGACGCGTTGAAGACGGGCTCCGTGACGCCGCCAAACCCAATCATGGCGGCGAAGAAGCCGAACAGCCAGAGGTGCTTGTGCGTCCAGGCGATGTGCCAGGCGTCACTCACGATGCGTCGGTGGAACGGATGAAAGGTCTTCATGGTGCGGCGGGTTTAATGCGAATCCCTTTCAGTATACAGCAAAAGCCGACCCCTTGCGAGGTCGGCTTTGCGTGGTGCGGAACGGTTACGCCGCCTTGCGGTGCGCTTCCTTGTCGTGCCCGCCGTGGTTCGGGTGGTGCGACATCAGCTTGTCGAAGACGTCCTTCTCGATGGTTTCCTTTTCCATGAGCGTGGTGACGATCTTCTCCACGTCGGCGCGGTTCTCGGTGAACACCTTGCGGGCCGTCTCGAGCGCGGTCTTCAGCATGACGCTGATCTCGGCATCGATCTGCTCGGCCACTTTCTCGCTGTAATCGCGCTGGTGCTGGCCGCGGCCGAGGAAGATCATCTCCTCCTTCTCGCCGAAGGTGCGCGGCCCGAGGTTCTCGGACATGCCGTAGTCGGTGATCAGGCTGCGAGCGAGGCGCGTAGCGCCTCGCAAATCAGACGAAGCGCCCGTGGTGAGGTTGTCCTTGCCGTAGATCTCCGTCTCGGCGACGAATCCGCCAAGTGACACGGCGAGATCGGCGATGAACTCGGCCTTGCGATGCATGCGGCGATCCTCGCTCGGGAGCTTCATGGTGTAACCGGCCGCGCTGCCGCGGGAGATGATGGACACCTTGTGCACGTCGTCCGCGTCCGGCAGCATGTGCGCCACGATGGCGTGGCCGGCTTCGTGGTACGCGGTGACTTTGCGTTCGTGCTCGGAGAGGAGGTAGCTCTTCCGTTCCGGGCCGAGCATCACTTTCTCGATACTCTCCAGCAGTTCATCCATGCCCACGCGCTTCTTGTTGCGGCGGGCGGCGAGGATGGCGCCCTCATTCATGAGATTGCCGAGGTCCGCGCCGGAGAAGCCGGGCGTGCGTTGGGCCAGGAGGCGCAGGTTCACGCCGTCCTCCAGCGGCTTGTTCTTGGCGTGGATGACCAGGATGGCCTCGCGGTCGTTGATGTCCGGCTGATCCAGGGTGACGCGGCGATCGAAGCGGCCTGGGCGCAGAAGCGCAGGGTCGAGGACATCCGGGCGGTTGGTGGCGGCGAGGACGATCACGCCCTGGTTCGGGTCGAAGCCGTCCATTTCCACCAGGATCTGGTTGAGCGTCTGCTCGCGCTCGTCGTGAGAGCCTCCCATGCCGGAACCGCGCTGGCGGCCGACGGCATCGATTTCATCCACGAAGATGATGCACGGCGCCTGCTTCTTGGCCTTGGTGAAAAGATCGCGCACGCGGGACGCGCCCACGCCCACGAACATCTCCACGAATTCGGAACCGGAGATATGGAAGAAAGGGACGTTCGCTTCACCCGCGACCGCGCGAGCGAGCAGCGTCTTACCCGTGCCCGGAGAACCCATGAGCAGCACGCCCTTCGGGATCTTCGCGCCGAGCTGGATGAACTTCTTCGGGGACCGCAGGAATTCCACGATCTCGGAGAGCTCCTCCTTGGCTTCCTTGGCGCCGGCCACATCCTTGAACATCACGCGGTTCTTGTCGTTCTTCTGCTGCTCGCGCGCGCCGCTCTGCCCGAAGGTCATGGCGCGGGAGTTGGCGCCCTGCACCTGGCGCATCATGAACCAGAGCATGACGGAGATGAGCGCGAAGGGGAGAAGGAACGGCAGGATCTGGCCGACCCAGTATCCGAAACCGGATTCCTGCGTCACGTCCACGCTGACTTTGCTCATCTTGTCCGCGCTCACCTGGTAGTTGGAGAGCAGCGCGGAGAACGGCTGGCCGTCTTCCTTGCGCGCAGTCTCCTTGGTGCCATCGGCGAGCGTGACTTCCAGCGTGTTGCCCTTCACGTCCACGGACTTCACCTTGGCGTCGTTGATCTGCGCCACGATGTCGCTGGTGGTGACCTGCTTGGGTTTGTCGGTGTTCAGGGTATAGGTGCTCAAGATGGCAGCGAGTACCAGGAAGAGACCGATGGAGACGACCAGGTTGCGGGTGATGGATTTGGTGGAATTCTTCATATTCTGGCGAAATTTCAGGGTGGCGGTCTGGCGATACTATACCATAGGGATTTTGCCGCTTAAAGGCAATGGTGGGGTCATGACCGGACCACCCTTCGTGCCACATGCAAAAGCGGGCCCTCTATATAGAGAAGGCCCGCCCGATTCACTCCGTCGATTTCAAGACGCCCCGCACGCCCCAGAGCAAGATCAACGCGGAAAATCCCGCGCAGACGAAGCCCCAGAACCAATACGGAAGGAACAACGCCGCGGCCATCTGCGCCACGTCCGACGGTCCGGTGCCATTGGCCGTCTCCATGAAGAGGTAATCGCTGCGCGTGTACACGCTCATGGAAAGTTGGACCGCGAGGAACATGACGATGAGCTGCACGCCGCGCGCAGGCACGAATCGCGCGCAGGCGAGCGCCGCGACGGCGACGGACAGGACGTAGGCGATGCCGAACGCGTTCCGCACCACCAGCAGGACGGACAATCCTCCGAAGATGGCCAGTATCGTCAGTGCCGCGTGCGCCAGTCGTGGCGTACGCGCCATGCGGAAGAAGATCGCCGCGAGTACCGCAGGTCCGACGAGGCCGCCGGCCGAAGCGATGGCGGTGCCGATGCGCGTGCTTCCCGACGGCAGACTGAAGGTGGCGAGTCCGGCACCTCCAGGCGTCATGACGAACTGGTGGAACGTCCCGCCGAGCAATCGTGCCGTCAGCCCATGCCCCATCTCATGCGCATACGTGGAGAAGAGCATGAGCGGCCAGGCGACGAGGCGGTAGATGTCCCATGGAAGGAGCGAGAGGCAGATGCTCGCCGCGATGGCGACGATAAGGGCAGTGCGACCGCCTGATGGGCCGTTCGGCAACGGTGTCGATGGTGGCGCGTTCACTGCGTGCTCCGTTCGGTGCGCGAACGAATGGCGATCCTGACATCAGGACCTTCCTGCACGTTGAACGCGATGCCGGTCCTTCGCAGCGCATCGGCGAACCGCGTGACGTCGTCCGCATGGAACTTCACCGTCCACATGCCGGCGAGCAACAGGTCGTCATCGTCGGGAAAGATTGGCGTGCAGACCGCGCTGGCATCGATGGCGGCGACGGCTGCGCGGAGATCATCCGCGGACGCACTCACCATCAGTTCGAGCGTCAGCCAACGGTCGCGCTTCGCTGGGTGCCGGACTTGGTCATCGCTGGTCATGGTCATTCTCCTTCGGTCATCCGTGGGCGGATGGTGGCTGGTTTTGGGGCGTTTGTCAAGGTTGGCGGGCACGGTTTCCACTCCATGGATGGGCAGAGCTGGTTGGTGGCGCGTGTAAAAAAAGGGCCACGCAATCCATGCGTGGCCCAATTAGCAGTTTACTTCCCGCAGCCTTCCGCGGCGAGCGAATCGGGCGCGACGCGTCCGACCGTCCGTGCGTGAGCCGCGTCATCAATGAAGATGCCTTGGTCATTGCACAGCCGCCGCATCGTCGGCGATACGCGGTACGCCTCGTCGAACGAACGTGCGATCGCCTCTATCTGCGTCTCTCCATCGGAAACGTCTTCCGCTTCCATGCGCTGAACGGGTCATCACCGGTGACCTGTTGCGGCGTCAACGTCAGCGTCTCTCGTTCCGCCGTCTTGCTTGCCACGAAACCTCACATGTGAAAAGAAATATTCCAGCTGAAATAAAGAAAAGCGGTCGACCATGATGGTCGACCGCCAGTATCAGGATTACGTTACGGTTTCCACGCTCGCGTATTGTTCTTCAGGTATGAACCTGACAACACTCCGCATTGCGTAGTGTGCCCGTACCCATAGAGGATGCGAGTCCAGGGCGCATCGTAACTGTTGAGCAGTGTCGGCCATGCGGTGACGACGCAGTTGGCTGCGGCTGTCAGGCCTTCGACTCGCGTCGCGCGCCACGTATCAGTTGGGTACGTTATGCGATAATCGCAGGCGAGGAGTTCACATGCCTCATTCGAGACTCTGTCATCGACAAATCCAATCCGACAATTGCCATTCGAGCAAAAATTGTACGTCAATCCCGTTTCTTGGAATGTGCCGACGGAACATCCGGCATAGCCTGGCCAGCAAAGTGCCTGCGTTTCCGCGACGACGGGTTCCTTGGCGTTTTGGCGCTCCGCGTTGAGCGTATAGCGGCCATCAAAGGCAAAGCCGAGCTCTTCCTTAACGACCTTAGTAAGCGCCCCAGCGGGGACGACGAAGCGATTCTCGTTTCGTTCCTGAGCGACGCGGTTTATCAGGTCATCGACTTCCAGCGTGAACCCGTCTCGGTTCGACTCGAAGGCTTCTTCCTGCGTCGGCATGCCCTGCAGTGTACGAAGCATCTGTGAGAACCTCACCGAGTCCCGTGGGCTGAGCGCCGTTACTCGTGAAAGCACCGTCCGTTGCCCTTCTTGGTCGAGTGATG
>JBEEJS010000038.1:0-5009 GCA_041169025.1 Candidatus Parcubacteria bacterium | reverse complement strand
AGGCCGCCCCCACAAGAATGGAGGCGGCACTTGATGATACGGCGACTGACTATCACAGCCACAATGATCACTGCATACGAGACTTGTTCAGTGCAGGAACGTGCAGCGCGACGTCATACGCGCTGACCCGATCAAGCAATCGCGCAATCACCGTATGCAGATCTTGCGTGGATCCGCCGCGCCATTCCCAGAATATTTCCGGACGACGCAACCTGCCCACCGCATGCGGATAGATAGAGAACTCGATCGTCATCGGGCGATGCTGTGGAAGGAACGTCTTGAATCGTTCACCGATGTCACGGAGTCCTTCTGGAACGTGCGGAGGCGCGTCTCCAAAAGAGCGCATGAAGACGTTGAGCTTTCCGTTCGGCGTCGCATCAACATCGCGCGGCGTACCGTATCCTTGGAAGTACGACACGACGTATCGCGCATCGTCCATCAGGATGACGTTGCCCGCGTACAGCGATTCACCGAGTGGCAGCGCCTGATTCACGAGCGTGTGATACTGCCGGTTGTATTCGCGGCAGAACTCACGCACGTGATGCCAATCCGTCTGCTCGTATTCCACCGGCAGCTTTGGAGTGGGTTCGCCCGGCGTTTCCTCGCGGAAGTTGCGCAGGGAGATGGAGCCGTGCTGGCGGAGGAACGCTTCCAGCGCGGGTTCGTCGAGCTCACCACGCAGCCACGCGCGGTGGTCGGCGACGTTGAAGCCGGCATGTTCGAGGTCCGCGAGGCGGGTGTGTTTGAGTGGAAGGTGCTGGGGCTGGGGCGCGACCGGCGGCGTTCCGACGAACGCGCGTGATAACCAGTTGCCAATGACCGCGTGGCCGTCGGCGAAACGGGTCAGGCGCCAGCCTTCGGGGAAGTGCTTCATGATGAAGCGGCCGAAGGCGCGACGCTGGTTTCGTGTGCGGGTCATGGGCTGACTCCTTGGTCCGTTCCGGCACTGGCGCCGGGGAAACGAACGGCCAAGCGTAGCAGAGGAAACGGTGCGGGTCAACCGGCATTGTGCGGTGGCGCGGGGCGTGGCGTGGCGGTTATATAAGAGAAAAGCCCGCCAGGAAGGCGGGCTTTTGCGGTTCAAGATGACGCTAGCGGCGCACGATCACGGAAGGCACGGCGTTCCTCCGAAGAAGATCGCCCAGGTGCGAGGTCAGACCGACATCGCCATGCAGGCGGATGCCGAAGCCGTCCTTCACCGCGTCCGCGATGAGCGCCCGGAGCGCTTCAAGCCCGAGAAGGACATCGAAGTCGCGCCAAACGGCGGGTTCTCCTGGGCAGATGACGGTGCCGGATGAGACCGTGCGACCCACATGGAGCTGCACGACCCAGACATCCGTGCCATCAAAGACCCATTCGAACCTGACGTCACCCAGCACAGTGCGGAGCGCCTGCCATACTGACTCCACGGCACTAAGCACAGCGTCAGGCAACTGCTGCGTCCCCTCCCCCTGCATGAACCCGTCGCCGAATCCGGCGCGGCCCTCGCAGATGAGCGAGCCGTCGGCAGCCGTGACTGCGGCACCGGCGTATGCGGCGCGGACGCCGTCCTGCACGATGACCGCGGCAATGGCGCTGCCGGTTGGATCCTCGCGCTGCATGAGCGCGTACGGATCGCACCAGCCGCGCATGGTGGTATACAGGCCGGGTTGTTGCTCCGTGGGGCAGGTGCGCAGCCACGTCTCGCCGCCGTTCCCCGTTTCCTGACCGAAGTCGAAGAACGGGATTGTGCGGCCGAAGACGCGGGTGCGCGGCACGCGGAATCCCAGGAGATGCGCGATGAGCAGGCCGAACGCCTTGTCGCCCATGTCGCGGCTGTAGCGGTTCGGCCAGCGGATCTGCGGCACCGCGGGAATCGCGGCACCAGGCAGACGCTCCGCCTGCCAGATAATCTGTTGCTCGCCGAGGTACCCGACGCGAATGGGATGCACGGAGCATTCAACGCGGAAGTCGGACGCGAATGGCACGCGCAAATCGAAGCGGTGCACGACGCGGATGAGTGCGGAGGCCAGAGCACGCGGTAGTGCCGCGCAGCCAGGCTTCTCCACGCAGCGCGGGATGTCCCGCGATGCGAATTCGAAGAGGTCGCCATACAGGACTCCGGAGAAACCGCCGTCGGATTCGTCTATCGTCTCGTTGATGATGACGAAGTATCCTTTGGCGATCTGCTCCTGCGCGGCGGACGCGGCCTTGGCCGCGTCATGAAAGCCGTGCTTGGGGCCGTACAGGAACGGATTCCCGTCCGTCTTGTCCGTGAGGAACGTGCGAATGTTCACGTTCGGCGCGGCCTGCGTGGCGTGGATGGCGCGGATGGCGTCCGCCGTTGAGGCGAACGCGTGTCCGGCCGGGAAACCGCGTATCCGCGAATGCCGCTGCAGCCCATCCGGGCCGTAGCTCGCGAATTGCGCGATGTTCGCCCCTTGCGAGGCGAGTGATTCTAGGACCTGGTCCTTCAACATGGTGCTCTCCGTTGAGAGCGCCAAGCAGCCCACCGAGGGGCACGTCCCGACGTCTCCGTCACGGAAAGCCGATCCTGATGCCGCGGAATGCGGACCGGAAACATGCTCGGGGGAAACGTAGCATGGGACGGGGGCGTGTCAATTGCGCGCACAAGAAAAACAGGCAGCCGGTGAGGCTGCCTGCGTGCGGGAAATCAGTGGCCTGTTGAACCGAAGCGTCGCGCACCACGCGGCGTTTCCGGAAGCTCGGTGACGTACTCCACGTCAGGGATGACGGAGGAGATGAGGAGCATCTGAGCGAGAGCGCAGCCGGCCGGGACGGTGATCGGTTCGGTACCGAGGTTCTTGAACCGCGGACCGATGGGGCCGATGTAGCCGTTGTCGATGGGCGCGGGGCAGAGCAACAGGGTGGGGAACTTGTTGTGCGTGCCGGAGCGCGGAAAGAAGATGGCATACGTGCCGGGTGGGAGCTTCACGCAGGTGTCTGCGGGGAGCTCCACTGGCGGAAGCGCGATGCCGGGTGGAATCACCGTGTCTTCCACGCAGATGAGATCGAATCCGACGTCGCCTTCGCGCTTGGGCCCGAATGATCCGAACTTCACCGCAAGCGGGCCGCGCTTCACGAGGATCTTGCCGTGTGGGCTGTCCCCTTTTTTCTTCGCCATGACGACTCCTTTGGGTGTGGAAGGAACATGGTCATGGTAGCGCGGGGAACGGGTATGGGAAACGAAGGGTCAAGGGCGTTCGGCGTATGACGGGTATGCACCGGACCGCGCTTGAATCGCGCAATAAAAAGAGGCCCGTCATGCAGACGAGCCTCTTTGCTATCGGAATGTCGCCGATGTGCTTTGTCGCGATTACCGGGGACGCGCCCAGCTGTGTCAGAACTGATACGCGACGAGCGCGATCTTGGCGAAGACCTCCCGGATGCCGAGGCCTCGAGTGGCGAGCGCGTCCAGTTTGCAGAGGGTCTCGATCAGTCCCTCATACTCCTTAAGCACGTCACCCAAGAACAAGAAGGCGACTTTCTCCTTCCCGAACGCCTCGTTATGCGTCGCCCGCTCCTCTTCGGCATCGTTCAGGCAGAACACCGCCGACTCTTTCCCGACGTTATCCCGTAAAATCATCACATGCATGACGCACTCCTCTCAAAACGACTGCGCCCACGCTATCAAAAAACGGCCCCCTTGTCAACGGGTGCCGCCTTTATTTCCGCTTCGATTTCTTCTGCCGCCATTCCTCTATGAGCGCGTGATTCCCACTCATGATCTCCTTTGGGACCCGCCACGCCCGCCCCTTGGCCGGCGCGTACACCTCCGGGCGCGTGTACTGCGGGTGCTCGGTGACGCCCTCCTGCGCGTGCGATTCGCGATCGAGCGACTCGTGCGCGCCGAGCACGCCTGGCACGTGGCGCGACACCGCATCAATCACCGTCATCGCCGCCAGCTCTCCCCCGGTCAGCACGAAATCACCGATGGAAAGTTCCTCATCGCACAGATGCAACGCCACGCGCTCGTCCACGCCTTCGTAGCGGCCGCAGAGCAGGATGACGCGATCGTACTGCGCCAGGCGCACGGCCTCCTTGTGCGTGAAGCGCTTCCCCTTTGCCGACATCAAAATAACCCGCGTTTTCTTTTTCCCTTTCTCCCTTTCCCCCTTCTCTCCGGCACGCAAAGCCTTCAGCGCGCGATGAAACGGTCCCACCGCCATCACCATCCCCGGCCCGCCACCGTACGGCTTGTCGTCCACCTTGTGATGCTTCCCTTCGGCCCACGCACGAAGGTCATGCGCGACAACCTCAACCAGCCCGGCAGCGCGGGCGCGTTTCATGATCGACTCGTCGAAGTACGAGGCGAACATGGCGGGGAAGATGGTGAGGATGTCGAATCGGATCTTGCGGGGCATATGGTGACACGCGATGCCGCAACGTGGGCGCGCGCGACGAGTCTATAAAGACAGTATACGGTATCAGGAAAAATCGCGCTTGGCAAGACGACCCCCAAGAAAAGAAAACGCCCCGGCACCATGCAGGTACCGGGGCGTAACGCTACGGAGAGAAGATGGATCGGAGCAGGCCTTTCATGCCGCGCTCCTGAACCTTCGTGGGAGCGGTTGCCAGCGCAGGAGCCGGGTGCGCCGCAGGAACGTATTCCTGACGGAACGCGTCCAGCGCGCTGATGGCCTTGCCGAGCTTGTCTTCCATGAGGCACAGGCCGTCGCACAGCATGAGCGTGCGATAGCCTGCGTCCAGGAGCCATGCCACCTGCAGGAAGTCCGCGAGGTCCGGGACCTGTCTTTTCTCCAGGTCGCGAATCAGCGGCTCCGGCAGTTTGGCCTTTGCAGGAATGGGGCTCCGCATGAGCGACAGCATCATCCGTGATGCCGCGCACGCTTGCGGGTCCTTCTCCACGATGAGACGGAGCGCCTGCGGCGTGTGGTGCGGACGGTCGACCTCCACATAGAGATCGCCGCACGCCGCCACCAGCCGAAGGTTGTCGCGCTTCACGAAATCTCGAGCCACGTAGTCGAGCCCTTTGGGGGACTCGATCT
>JBEEJS010000037.1:0-6476 GCA_041169025.1 Candidatus Parcubacteria bacterium | reverse complement strand
GCCGTCGTTGTCGTCATCGGGGTCGCAGTTGTCGTAGAGTTCGCCGGGAGGCGTTCCGGTACCGAACGGATTGATGATACTGGCCGAGGTCGAGCCGTCGCCAAGCGAACTCACGAACGACGATGGGTAGCCGTTCACCCAATCGTTGTTCGTGTTCGGGTCATTCAGCGCACCCTTCATCAGGCAGACCGCCTCATCCTTGCCTTTGCAGGTAGGGGCGCAGGTGCCGCTGGAGCAGGTCGCTTCCTCCATGTAGAGGCCGTACGACTGGTACTCCGGCCTCGTGCTGATGCAGGCGTATTTGTGTCCCACGGATCCGGTCCCCTCGCACATCTCCGGCCCCGGCGGCACGGAGGTGGACTGCTGCACGACGCCGTCGCCGCAGTAGCCGCCGGACATCGAGAGGATCTTGCAGGAGCTGCTGCAGTACGAGCAGGACTTGCCGTACTCCGCCGTGCAGCGCGTGCCGTTGGACTGGCCGTCATCGCATTGCTCGCCGGCCGCGGCGTTCACCAGGCCGTCGCCGCAGGTGGAAAGCTGGCACTGCGAAGTGCAGCCGTCGGTCTCGATCTTGTTGCCGTCATCGCATTGCTCGCCGGTCTCCTTGATGCCGTTACCGCACGTTCCGCCCGCGGTGCAGATCCAGGCGTTCCAGTGACAGGCGCTCGAATCGTCAGCGGAGGAATACGGGTCGTTCGTCTTGCAGGTGCGCGTGCGCTTCTGTTCCTTGGTGGGGCAGAAGTTACCGCAGGTGGAGCCGGACGGGCAATCGCCATCCACGTTGCAACCCGTCTGATTGGCGTCGCTGCAGAATCCTTTGAACGTTTCCACGTTGCCATCACAGACCTCATTGACGCCGTTCACCAGGCCGTCGCCGCAGCGCGGACCGGGACCGGAACAGTCCCACGCGCAGGTGTTCACGCCGGTATCGCCCACGTTGCAGCTCGGCGCGTTCGGAACGCCGTACTTGTCCCCCGCCGCAGTGACGCCGTTAAAGGCGTATTGCCCGTTCTGATCGCTGCAGTCGCATTTCTCGTTGGGCTGGCGGTTGCCGTCGCCGCAACGGAAGCCGAAGCTCTTGCAGTCGCCGGCGCAGTGGCCGTAGGTGCCGTTGAGGGACCTGCCGTCATCGCAAACCTCGTTGCCGCGCACCACGCCGTCGCCGCAGCTACCGGCCAAGCATTGCCCGTCGCCGCTCGGCACCCAACCGCTGCAGTCGGCCTTGCAGGACTCGGCGAGGAGGCCCTTGCCTCCGCCTGCCGCATCGCACTGAACGGACGTCGTCTGGCCCGGCTCGCACACTTCATTCGGACCGACGCGCCCGTCACCGCAGACGTTCCCCTCGCTCAAGACGGTGCCGCCGCAGTTCGGCGCCTGGTTCACGCCACCGATGTACACCTTGCCCACCCTGAAGTTGCAGGAACCGCCGTCCGCCGCGCAGACGGAGGACGCGGCCTCGGCCGGACTGACCGACCCGTTGCCGTCGTCATCCTGACAGAGAGCGGTCGTGCGCTCGATGCAGGTGTGACCGTTCCAGGTGAAGGCGTTGCCGGAGCCGCTGCCGAACTCGAAGTCCGCGCGCAGCCGGAAATCCTGGCCCTGCGGGTTCTGCGCGTATTGGTAGGAATAGACGTGGGAATCGGATGGGCAGAAGTAGGTCTTGTCGGTGGCGTTCCAGCAGGTGAGCGGATCGCGACCGGGGGTGGCGCACAGGCCGAAGCGGTCGACGGGATCGTGGGGAAGCGCGCCCACGGACGAACCGAGCGTGTCCGCCCATGACGGCCAGCGGGAGACGCTCATGGTGGTCAGGAAGGTGCCGGCTTCGAGCTTGGGCAGGCTGCCGTTTGAGGCCGCGCTCACGAGCGTCTGGCGCATGGAAGCGATACCCGACCAGCGCTGTACGTCGCGGTTCAGCTTGAGCTTGGGCGCGTCGCAGGTGACGTTCGTGCGGAGGGCCGCACCCTTGTCATCCGTGAGGAACTTCCCGCCGGAAACGCGGCAGTCGAGATCGGCGGAACAGGACACGGAGGTGCCGGCGGTGGGCGCGTCCTTGCCCGCAGCGTCCTTGCACATGCCGCGACCGACGTCGCAGGTGTAGGCGCTGAAACCCGGAACGGCCGCGCCACTCGCACCCACGCGGCAATCGGCGTCCGTGGTGCAGCTGATCGGACCGGTCGGCGCGGTGCAGATGCCGCCGGGAGCGTGACTGATGCCGGCGCGGCTCATGAAGTCGATGCCGCCGAGGATCTGGTCGTAGATGGCGGTGGTCTCCGGAGCGGCGCCGTCGGTGTACGAGAGGATGTTGATGTTGGTGAAGATGGATCCCCCGTTCTGGTTGGGCAGCGCGCCGGCATCAACGTACGTGGTGCGTCCATCGCGAACGGCATCGAAGCCGTCCACCGTAAGCGGCGCCGGCTTGCCGTTGAAGCCCTTGGAGGCATACCAAGCCGCCGCGCCGAGATGCAGCGGGTTCTGGTTGATGCGGAGGCCGATGGCGTCCTTGCTCCATGCGGCTCCGGCGGCCGGCGCGACGAAGGTGAAGAGGTACTCCCGCAGGATGCCGCTTCCGGCAAGGGGCGTGACCGCGGCTGGCGCTTCATGGAGCGCAGGGAGCAGGGCGGCGGAATCGCCCTTCGTCTGGGTGTCACGGCAGTACGAGAACGACACGTTGGTGGCCTTGTCGTAGAACGGGTACCAGAACGCGGCGTTGGGCGTGCATTCCGCGTCGGGTGCGGCATCCCAAGGCAGCGTGAAGCTCCCGTTGGCATTGGGACACATGCGTCGCGCCGGCCACGGGTTCTCGCAGAGCATCACCGTGACGCCCGCGGTGCCGGTGAAGCGCTTGGCGCTGGCGCCGCTGCCCAGGATGGCGGACGCTTCGGCCGTGGCCTTGCCGCTCCTCGGCGCGAAACCGGCGGGGGCATCGCCGGACTTGCCTCCACGGACGCGCGCGTCCGCGATGGAGAAGGCCGCATTGTCCACGACGCGCGGCTCGAGGACGATGGGCGAGGCGGTCTCCGCCTTGTCCGATGCCTGCTTGGTCCAGTCCCAGGTCCAGGCGTATTCCGGCGTGGAAACGATCTCCCACTTGTTCTTGGCGTAGGCGCGGGCGGTGAGCGGAGCCGGCTTGTCGGAAGGCGAGGAGAAGAGCACCGACGTCGGCGTCACGTTCACGTGGTCCAGCGAGCACAGTTCACGTCCGGTCTGGAAATACTGGCGCGCGCCGCCCGCGGACAGGCTGACGCCAAGCGTGGAGACGGCATCAGGCATCACGCGGATGACGATCCAGGCGTTGGCCGGCAGCGCGTTCTTCACGAAGACCTCCGCCACGGAGGCGGTCGGTTTCGGCGATCCCTGCTCCGTCACCTGCACGCTGGCAGGGAGGGCGCAGAAGACGTGGGTGGTGTCAGGCTGGCCGGGGCCCGCGCCGAAGACCGGGCGGATGACGTACTCATGGATGAAACCGATGATGGCGTCCGCGACGCGCCGGAAGAAGCCCGGCTGCGGGGCGATGGAGCCGTCCGCGGCGAGCCTGATTTGCTGCGTGCCCGTGGGACAGGCGGACGTGCCGTTATCGAAACCGATCAGGACGGAGCGCTGGAGCGCGGCAGGGTCCATCACCTGGTCGAACGACACCTCGATCTTGGTATTGCGGCAGACGCCAAGGGACGGCTCCGGCGGATAGACGTTCGAGATCTTGGGACGCTCGGCGCAGCAGCCGCTGGTGGCGCACGCAAGATCCGTTCCGGTCGCCGTACCGAAGCGCGAGCAGAAATTATCGCGCGCGGAAGCGGGCAGGCTGCCGCAGGTGCACGACAGCGACACCTGGGCACTCCCCTCCTTGCCCGCGGCGATGCCGGCAGTGCTGGCGCGGACGGTGGCGGTGCTTCCGGCTGCGGTCGTCGCGTTGAACGAGTCGCCCGGGACGGCGTTCACCACCTGGTACGGATCGATCTGACCGTCCGGAGTACCTTCGCAGGCCCCGAATTCGCCCTCGCCGGTCACGCCGTCGCCGCAGAACGAGGCCTGCGGATAGAAGGCCGACGAACCATTGAGCGTGCAGCGAGCGGTGCAGAACTTCCGGCCATCGGGGTCGAGTTCGCAGGACGGGGTCTCGCCCGGGTCGACGACGCCGTTGCCGCAGCATGCCAGGCCGCCGCCAGGAGGGCAGGCGTCCGTGCCGCGCTTGAGGCAGGTGTGGGTGTCGCAACCGGCTGCGCCCGGATTCGGTTCGCAGGATGCGTCTTCACCCGGTTCCACCTTGCCGTTGCCGCAGAAATTGACGCATGCCGCGCCAGGAGCCGCGCCGAGGCAGGACGGGAGCGTCCCCTCCTTGAGACAGTCGCTGCTGCAGCCGTCGCCGCCCGCGGTGTTGCCGTCATCGCACGCCTCGCCATCGGAGACGAAGCCGTCGCCGCAGACCGAATTCACCGCAGTGGACGATCCGGTCTTCACGCAACCGGCGTTGTTCGCGAAACCCGCCACCTGGGTGTCCGGCTTCTTGCAGCCCGGCGGGAACACGCCTCCGACCGTCTCGCAGTTCTCGCCCGAATCCAGGATGCCGTTGCCGCATGTGGGCGCGGTCGTGCCCGCGAAGGTGCAGCGGGCGGTGCATGTTGCGGACGGGCCGTCGCATTCTTCGTACTGTGATTCCACCTTGCCGTCGCCGCACTGCGGGACGGAATCCTGCGAGCCGCGCAGCAAGCAGCGATCGGTGCAGCCAGGAGCCGCCACGGGCGTGGTGTCCACCTGGGTACCGACGGGATTCGCCGTCACCGGCTTGCCGATGCCGTTGATGAATCCGCCCACGACCGGGTTTCCGGCGTCGAGCGTCCAATTCCAAAGGAATGACGTGGGGAGGAGCCGCTGCCCCTTGGCGCTGCAGGCATCGGGAGAACCGAACGGCACCACGGAAAGATCCTGGCGCTGATTGACGTAGAGGAGCGTCACTGCGGCAGGCGTCACGACGGAGCTGGACGCGAGGCAAGCGGTGTTGTCGTCCTTGGTGCGGAAGGTCCAGGTGTACCAAGTACCGTCGTTGAGTCCGCCGAGCGCGGCGCCGGTGCGTCCGGTCACGCCTTCCACCGCGGGCGTGCTCGAGTCGTCACCCTTGATGCGGACGCGGTAGAACGTGCCGGGTTCAAGATTGGCGCTCTTGCCGGTGCCGGTGATGGAAACGCGCTTGTATGTGGAAACGCCGTTCACGCTTTCCGCCGGTCCGGCCTCCACGGTGCGCGTCACCCCGCCCAACGGCAGGAACGGCGCGGTGCAGGAGGAGTTGCGGCACTTGAGCAGCTCCACGTTCCCCTGCCGACCGAGCGTGTCGGGGTTCATGGGCACGTTGAAGCCCGCGGAGATGTCCGCGTTGATGCAGGCTTCGGTACAGGCCGCCACCGGCGCGACGTCGGTCACGTGCGGAACGGCGAACTTCACTTCCACGTCGGAAGTGCCGATCTTGGGGAGCGTGGTGCCGGTCGGCGTGAGGTGCACGGCGAGCGTCGTCAGCGGCGTCTCGGCCTTGGCGAGCACGGGCTGCACGCAGTAGTTGTCTTCCGGCGGGATGCCGAGGGGCGCCTCGATCTTGAGGTACGTGTCGGCCACCCAGCTCAAGGAATACGGTTCCTTGCTGGTGCATTGGAGCGAGTTGCAATTGACGCCGGTGGGGACGGCGGTGAAATCCACGTCGTTCTCATCCTGGGTGATGGTCGTCTTGGAAGGATCGACCAAAATGCTGGAAACGCCGCACGGATCCTTGCCTGCACGGGTGCGGAACGAGTACACGTACGCGCCGCCTTGGGTGCGATTGAAGTCACCGTCCAGGTACCTGCCGGAAGCGCCCGGCTCGTGCATGCCCTTTGCCGCGGCGGGATCGGAAAGCAGGCGCACCTCGTACCAGGTGGATTCCTTGAAGAACGGCTTGCCGTCCGTGAACGTGGCAGGCGGCGTGAAGGCGAGGATGCGGCATTGGGTGTTCGCCGGGGAATCGGTGCAGTCGCGCGGCTTGAACTGCAAGCCGACGACCGGTCCGCCGGTGCAGGCGGCCGTCGCTCCGGTGCCGCAGTCACGCAGCTCCACCGCCGTGTTCAGCGTGCCCGAATCCATCTGCATCGCCGTGCTGAACTGCACGCGCACCTCGGCATTGATGCAGGCGTCGGCCTCGCCCTTGTACGGGGACGGGCTCTGCAGCTGCGACGGCTTCGGGGCCACGCGGCAAGAGGCGTTCTCCATGACCACCGGGAACTCCGGAAGGACGCTGGTGGAGAACAGCCAACCATAGGCGCTCTCACGCGGCGCGGGTGCGCAGGACGCCTGGCAAGAACCGGACGCGCAACACTGCGTGCCGGCAGCGCAGGAATTGGCCGGTCCCCCGTCGTTGCAATCGGCAATGCGGAACGGGATGCTGTTGCCGCTCTGCTCGTTGGCCGTGGTGACGCGGACCGGTCCGGTCACCGGCCAGGTCTTCTTATCGGAAAAAT
>JBEEJS010000036.1:0-6925 GCA_041169025.1 Candidatus Parcubacteria bacterium | reverse complement strand
CCGTGGGCATGGACGAGAAGACGATCACGCGCTACATCGAAGCGCAAGGACTAGAAGACAAAGGGCAAACTCGGTTTGCTTGGTGAAGAAACCCCGGGGCTTGCCCCGGGGAGTGTCATTTTCCTTGACCGGCCTGGCCGGCCGCCCTGGGCGGGTTTGCGCCCCATGCCGCCTTCGGGGTCCCACCCTTGCAAAAACCCCCAAAATCTGTAAGCTGATGTCATTGGTCTTTGACACAGGTTTCACTAGGAAAGGGGCACGTGCCTCATGAAAAAGTACCTCGTTTTGGCCTTGATTTTCGCCTCGGCCTGCGCCCATGAGCTGCCGCCTCCCGTCTACGCCCCGCCGCCTCAAGCGACCGTGTGCCGTTCCGAGAGGGCGCCGCTCCAAGCGGCCACCTTCAACGCCGGACTCATCCCGAGCGGCCAGAAGTACGTGGCAGAGCGGACGCCGTTCGTGGCGAACGCCTTGGCGCGCGTGGATGCGGACGTGATGTGCGTCCAGGAACTCTGGACGGACGAATCGCGGGATGCGGTCATCGCCGCGTCCGGCCTCCCGTACGATCAGGTCTTCTTCGCCGACACTGTTGGCAAGGGACCGCGCACGAGCGAGCCGGTCTGCACGGCGAGCATGCTCTCCGGGCTCCGGCGTTGCGCGGACAGCCATTGCACCGGCAAAGGCCTCGACACCGGGAAGTGCGTGACGAGCTCCTGCGAAGGAGATCTCATCTCGCTCTACCTGTTCCATCGCAAGTGCCTGCACGCTTTGGTGGTCAATGCCCCGGGCAAGACCGCGGTGGCGGACATGGCGAACGCGAGCATGCGGAAGAACGCCTTGGTGCGAGCCTTCGATGGCCGCAATGGCGTGCTCCTGCTTTCCAAGTATCCCATCACCGACAGGCAGGTCATCATGCTGCCGTCCACCGGCGCCAATCGCGTGGCGCTCGTGGGACGGGTGCAGGTGCCCGGCATGTCGGCGCCGGTGGAGGTGGCGTGCACGCATCTCTCGTCTCCGCTCAGCAAGCTCGACCCGTGGCAATCGGGCGCGCATGAATGGCCGGAGGAGCAGGCGATGCAGTATCGCAAGATCACGGACGTCCTGGCGAAGCGCGCCGGCGGCAGGCCGGCGATCTTCCTCGGCGACATGAACTTCGGCGCACGGCACGGTGAAACCGTGGAAGGCGTATACGAAGAGAACATGCAGCTGCTCCGCGAGAAGGGCTTCACCCTTCCCGCGGCGTCGCAGGAACCGCCGATGTACTCGCAGTCGAATCGCAACACGTTCCGGAAGAACGACGGCCCGTTCCTGACGCGCATGTTGGACCAGATCCAGGTGCGCGATCCCAAGGGTGGCGACGCGCTGCATCCGGAATGCGCCAGACGCATCCTCGAAGAACCGGTCACTGTCGTGGTGTCCGGCGAAGGGGGAGTGGAGACGAACCTGTCGGATCACTACGGCGTGCTGCAGTCGTTCTGGCCGGAGGCGGACCCGTCCGTCATCGTGCCGGCGAAAAAGGAGGAAGCGCCTCCTGCCGCCCCGCCTCCTGCCGCGCCGACGACCGTTGCGGCGTCCGAACTGCAGGCCGTATCCGCCGCCGCCGAACCCGCACCGGAATGCGGACCGGCCGCAGCGGCCCAAGCGGAAACCGACGTCACCATCGTGACACCTTGAATGCGCTCCCCATGCCGGTCATCGGCATGGGGAGTTTTTTTGCGCCTTGGGATCACGAGGCGGCGTGCGGCGTTCCCGGGGCGTAGAAAAAAGCCGCCCTCCATGCTGGAGGGCGGCGTTCGTGCGCGGTGTCAGGCTTCAGCGGTCCGTGCCCAGCGTCTCGTCGATGAGTGCGCAGGCGCGGGTGACTTTCTCATCCCAGGTGGCGCCGTCCACGACATGCAAGTCGGGATGACCTTGCCAGGCGGCGATGGTGCGGATGGAACGTTCCTCCGCCTGTTCGAACGTCTCGTGGCGGGCGGGATTGTTGGCCTTCTCCCGCTCGAACACGTCACGTGACGGTTGCGCGAGGACGATGACCCGGTCGTACCGCGCGAATTCGTCGGCGGGCGTGGTGTCGGCGATGGAAACGAATTCCTTCATGCCGCCATCCAGGTACGCCGCGTTGTCGATGGTACCGCGATCGAGAAGGAGCCCCTTGCGACCCGTGCGCGCCGCATGCAGCAGCGACACCGATTCGAAGCTCAGCTGGACGCGGAACACGCTTCGTTGGAACTGCCGGTTCTTCGACGGCTCATCGTACGGCGGGAACGCGCCCACTTGTCCGATGATGACGCTTGCCACTTCCGGGACGCAATGCACCAGGCGGCGCGCGTCCACGGTGGCATCGGCGGCATACAACCGCATGATGCCGCTTTTGCCGGAACAGGGACCGCCGGTCAGGACGACGCGCGGCAACCGGTTGATGGCCGCGTTCACGTCGGCCTTCGCGCCGGTCGCGATGTCGGCGGCCATGCGGGCCAGATGCCGGTTGGTCAGGATGTCCGTGACTTCCACGGCATCGGTGATCCAGGGTGGCAGCGTGATGGCGGCGAGTTCGGTTGCCGTGGCGGCACCGCATTCCGCGATGACGAACCCTTCGAGCGGTCCCTTGAAGACGTCGATCTTCCAGGTGCGGCCCTTGGAGTCGCGCTCGTAGCGGAACTTATGGATCTGGAGCGGCATCGCCTTCAGGAACCATTGCGCGTCGCCGACATGGAGCCCTCTCCGGCGCTGACGTCGCGTGCTGCCGCGTCCGGTCTTGTGCGTGGCATCGGCAGCCTGCGTTTCCACGCGCATGCCGATGCTCCTCGTGACGCGAACGCGGACGTCGGTGTTGCCGTCCAGGTATCCCTGGACGATGTCGCGATACGGTTCGCGGAAAATGGATGGTTCGATGGCTTTCACGAGCCATCGCCGCTCGAACTGGTCTTCTTCGAGATCGGCATCCGTGGAACGCGTGGGTGACATGCATCTCTCTCCTTGTGGAAGGAACGGTCGCGCAAGTGCGCGATTGCGGGTCCATGGTGGCAGAAACGCGCGGTCGAGGCAAGGGTTGCGGTTCGACTCGGGGCGGTGCGCCTGCCGTTTCTGCATCCGGGGGTGGGGTCTTGATTTCCCTGGTCATTTCTGCTACTCTCATTCCACGTTTTTTTGGGAGGTCACGGATGAACATCAGAATCGGTCTTTTTGGGTTGCTGCTCCTGGGCGCGGGTTGTTCGCATCATCGTGGACTGTTCACGGTAGGCGGCGACGCCGGTCACGACTTCGATAATCCGCCACCGCTCGTGGTGACGGACGCGGGGACGGAACCGGACTACACCGGCTGCACGTACCACGACTACGACGAGCAGAACGCCAACGGCACGCACGAATTCGGGTACTACGTGTGCCCGGACGGCGGCGCTGCCGGCAGTGACGAGCCCCAGGCGGGCGCAGGCGGCCCAACGGCAGGCAGCGATGCACCGCAAGCGGGAAGCGGGGAGCCACAGGCTGGCTCCGGCGTCCCTCAGGCGGGTGCAGGCGGTTCCCCGGTTGCAGGCTCCGGCGTCCCACAAGCGGGCGCGGGCGGCAGCGATGCAGGCGTGCCGAGCGGCGGAACTGGCGCTCCGCAGGCAGGTGCCGGCGGTGCGTCGGATGACGGCGGCAGCGCCGGAACCGGTGCGCCACAAGCCGGTACAGGCGAACCTTCCGACGGCGGCGTCGCTGGAGGTCCATCGGCAGGTGCCGGCGGTGCAGCCGGCGGTGACGTTCCCGGTGCGGGAACCGGCGGAAGCGGCGGCGCAGGCGGCTCCGATGCCGGCTGTCTCTGTCCGGAAACGCCACCCACATGCACGGTGCTGAAGAGCTATCCGGTGTGCGTGCACACGCAGCGTGGGTCGTTCGTCCAGTGGTACGGCTGCTATGAAGCCGCAGCGTATCATTGCCGTCACACGGCGAGCGGCGACACGCTCGGCACGTGCGACAAGTAAGGTGATCACGGGCCGTCCTCCTTCGCGGGGACGGCCTTTTCTTTTTTCCCGTGCTATCATGCGTGCATATGTCCCTGCAGCATCACGACGCGAAAACGAAACGACCCAAGCGCATTCCTGGCACCAAGAGGATCGTCTGCACCGAGCCTGCGCTCCTCCCCACGGCACACGGAACCTGGACCGCATTGGCGTTCCATGGCGCCGGCGCAGCGGCCCCCGGCGAGACGCACGTGGCGCTCGTCATGGGCGACGTTGCCGGCGCACGCGCGCTGCCGGTGCGCGTGCAGTCGGAATGCCTCACTAGCGAGGTGTTCGGTTCGCGCCGCTGCGATTGCGCGCTGCAGCTCCGCAAGTCCATGGCCGCCATCCGCCGTGCGGGCCGCGGCATGATCATCTACCTGCGACAGGAAGGCCGCGGCATCGGCATCTTCCAGAAGCTGCGCGCGTACCACCTGCAGGATCACGGCTTCGACACGGTGGAAGCGAACACGCAGCTCGGCCTCCCGCCAGATGCGCGCGAATATTCCGCCGCGGCGGCCATCCTGAAGAAGCTCGGCGTGGCGTCGGTGCGGCTGATGACGAACAACCCGGCCAAGCTGTCCGGGCTGCGCGCGTGCGGCGTGACGGTGTCGGGGCGCATTCCGGTGGTGACCAAGCCGACCAAACAGGACCGCGCGTATCTGCGGACGAAGAAGGAGAAGATGGGACATCTGCTGTGATGCTGGCATGTCCGACACCGCCAGCGACGAGTCCGCACGAAAAAACGCCTCCGATGTCCGGGGCGTTTTTTCGTGAGAGCCTGCGGTCAAGACGTCATCCTCGGGGCTGCCGCACCAATTCCCCGCAGTCCGCCACGATCGCCGCCGCACGCTCCTTTGTGACGCCCACGCTCCGAGCCAGCGCCGCCGCGTCCTTTCCCGCCACCTGCCTGCACAGCAGCAATCCTTTCTTGGAGAACGCGTCCAGTTCCCATTGCTGCAGTTCGTCCAGCACGGTGATGGGATACAGCGCCTGGTGATCCACCATGCGCGCAAGCGAATGCTCCTTGCCGCTCCAACCCACGGTGCGGATGCCCTTGCAGTCGCCGAACTGCTGCGCGCGGTCGGAGAAGCGGCCGTTGGTGACGATCCAGACGTCGGTGAACTTGGGGCAGAGGCCTTTCTTGGAACCGGCCTGCAGGTCCTGGAACCGCGCCCAGGTGGACATGACGTCCTTGAGGTTCACGGTGTCCGAGAAGTCGTTGCGGAACTTGGCTTCGATCATGATGACGTCGCCGTTCTTCTCCGCCATGACGTCGATCTCGTGCTTCACGCAAAGGCCCACCATGTCGTTCTCGGGGACGACGGTGGCATATTCGTACGCCTGCAAGATGGAAGCGACGTATTTCTCGAACGTGAAGCCCGACGGACCGAGCTTGAGCAGTCCGTCGCGAAGGTTGTAGCGGTGCGCCAGGCAACGGTCCTCCTTGCCGAGCTCCTTGCGGACGATGGCGTGGATGCGGCGGGTGGCCATGCCGTTCTTCACGCGGCGCGTCACCTTTTCCAGGACGTGCGCCACGATCTCCGGGCGCGCGCCGCTGCGGGCGAGTGTGGCGCGGATCTTCTCGGGGCGGTACGGCTCGCGGGTGCCGTCGGATTTGGTGATGAGGATGGGCATAAGACGGAGGGGGAAAGGTAAAAAGGGGGAAAGGTCGAAAGGAAGAAAGGTCAAAAGGGAGAAAGGGGGAAAGACGGAGTCTTGATATGCCGCCTCGCCGCGCATCTTTTTCCCTTTCCACCTTTCTCCCTTTTTACCTCACGAGCCGCTTCGCACCGGCGGCGACGAAGAACGTCAACGCGCCCGCAAGGATGATCGCGGCGCCGGACGGGAGGTCATAGAGATACGAAGCGGTGAGTCCGAGCGTGGTGGTCAGCAGCGCGACAGCGATGGCCGCGCCGACGTATCCGCGGAAGGTGGACGTGAGCATGCGGCTCGTGGCCGGCGGCAGCACCAGGAGCGCGGACACGAGCACGATGCCGAGCACCTTCACGCCAAGGACGGTGGCGATGGCGAGCGCCACGTACAGCGCCAGGCTTTGGCGCGACACCGCGATGCCGGAGACTGCCGCGTTTTCCGGCGCCAAGGAGGCGTAGGTCAGCGCGCGGAAGTTGAAGTACACCCAACCCAGGATGACCAGGCCCACGCCGGTGATGATCATGAGATCCTCCGGCCGCACCGCCAGGATGCTGCCGAAGAGGTAGGTGACGAGCTCCGGTTGGAAGCCGTGCGTGAAGCTCATCATTGCCACGCCGAGCGCCATGCTGGCGGTGAAGAAGATGCCGATGAGCGTGTCGGACGGCAGGCGCGTGGAACGTTCCAGCGCATGGATGGCCACGGCCACGAGTACCGCCCAGCCGAGCGCCACCGGCAGCGGGGTCCAGCCCAGGAGCAGCGCCGCCGCGATGCCGGCCAAGGAAGCGTGCGCGATGCCGTCGCCGAAGAACGCCATCTTGCGCAGCGTCACGAAGATGCCGAGGCTGCCGAGCAGCACGGCCAAGAGCAGCCCCGCCGCGAAGGCGCGCTGCATGAACGGTTCGGAGAGCATTTCAAGGATGACGGTCATATCAGTGTCCGTGATCGTGCTTCTCGCCCGGCTGGTGCACGTGCTCGCCCAGGTGGCGGTGCTCGTACGCGTGCCCGGGACCGAAGAGCTCGGTGATGCCGCGCGCCGTCAGCGCCGAATCCGGCGGCCCGTAACAGAGCAGCTTCTTGTTGATGCAGATGACGTTGTCCACCATGCGCGCCACGTGCGCCAAGTCGTGCGAGACCAGGACGATCGTCACGTCATGCTCGCGGTTCAGGTGCTCGATGAGCTCGTAGAAGGTGGCCTCGCCGGCGATGTCGATGCCGCTGGACGGCTCATCCAGGAAAAGGATCGCCGGATTGTTCAGGATGGCCTGCGCGATGAGCACGCGCTGCATCTG
>JBEEJS010000035.1:0-14871 GCA_041169025.1 Candidatus Parcubacteria bacterium | reverse complement strand
TCTTCCCGACACCATGACGAGAAGCGAAAATCACGATACGAAACGGAGCCCTCGATCGAGGGCTCCGTTTTTCAGTACGGTCACGTCGATGCTTTCGCGAGCAGCGCCAGGAACGCCGCTTCGTCCAACGTCTTCACTCCCAATTTTTTTGCCTTCTCCAGCTTTGACCCGGCCCCCGGCCCAGCCACCACGTACGTCGTCTTGGCGCTGACGCTCTCTGGCACCTCGGCGCCCAGCGAACGCGCCTTGGCCTTAGCCTCATCGCGCGTCATCTTTTCCAGCTCGCCGGTGAAGACGAACTTGAGGCCTTTCCATGGCTGATTGGCAGCGCGCACGGTGCGCGCCACCTGCACGCCGGCATCCAGCATGTCGTCGATCATCTTCTGGTGCTCCTTCTCATGCAGCCAAGCGGCGACGCTCTCCGCCACCACCTCGCCGATGCCGTCCACCGCGGTGAGCTCTTCGCGCGTGGCATGGCGGAACTTCTCCAGCGTGGAGAACGCCTCCGCGATGTCCACCGCCGTCTCGTCGCCAACATGCTGAATGCCGAGCGCGATGATGAAGCGCGGGAGCGTGGTCTTGGCGGCATGCGCGATGGCCGCCACCAGGTTCTCCGCGGACTTGTCGCCGAAGCGTTCAAGATCGGCCAGCGTTTCCTTTTTGAGACGGAAGAGGTCACCCGGCCGCGCCACCAGGCCGTCGTTCATGAGCGTCTCCACCACTTTGTATCCCAGGCCGTCGATGTCTAGCGCGCGCTTGGAAACGAGGTTCGCCATGAACTCCACCTGCTTGGCGGGACAGGACTTGTTCTCGCAGGTGATGGCGACCTCTCCATCACGGCGCTCCACCGGCGCGCCGCACGCCGGGCACTTTTTCGGGACAGCGACCGCCCGCGCGCCTTTGGGTCGCAGTTCGAGCACCACGCGCTTCACCTTGGGAATGATGTCCCCCGCCTTGTACAGCACGATGGTGTCGCCGATGCGCAGGCCGAGCCTCTCGATCTCATCCGCGTTGTGCAGGCTGGCATTCTGCACCGTGGTGCCGCCCACCCAGGTGGGTTTCATCTTGGCCACCGGCGTGAGCGCGCCGGAGCGGCCCACGTTCCAAATGACGTCTTCCACCACGGTGGTGGCCTCTTCCGCGGGGAACTTCCAGGCCACGATGGCGCGCGGCGTCTTACCGACCACGCCCAAAGAAGCGAACGCGGCGTTATCGTTCACGCGCACCACGCTGCCGTCTATCCAATACCCGAGCTTGGCCCGCTTCTCCTGCATGCCCGCCCAAAACGCGCGCACGCCTTCCACGCCTTTCACCAAAGCACCCTCGCGGTTCACGGTGAACCCGAGCATCGCCATGAGCTCCCACTCCTGATCGTGCGTGGCGTGACCCAGATCCGTCACCAGGTCCCAAGCGAAGAATGAAAGTTTGCGGGAGGCGGCGATCTTGGGATCGAGTTGGCGGATGCTGCCGGCGCTGACGTTGCGCGGGTTCGCGAACTCTTCTTGATTCGCGGCCCGCTGGGCCGCATTCAAACGCTCAAAATCCTTTTGCTTCATGTACACCTCTCCGCGCACTTCGATGCGCGCCGGACCTTTGCCGGTGAGCGCCGCGCGGACGGCACGGGCGTCGCAAGCGCCCTTGTGGCGCGCCAAAAACGCGTCGATTTCTTTTTCCGAAGGCACGCGGAGTGACAGAGGCACCGATTCTATGGTCTTCACGTTGGCCGTCACATCCTCGCCCACCTTGCCGTCGCCGCGCGTGGCGGCCAGCGTCAACACGCCGTCGTCGTAGTTGAGGGACATCGCCAGCCCGTCCACCTTGACCATGCAGAACACGTCGAAACGCGGCCGCTCCAGGAGCTTCCCGATACGCGCGTACCATTCGTCGAATTCCTCGGGGGTGAAGACATCCTCCATGGAGAGCATGGGCCGGGCATGCGTGACCTTCACGAACTGCGCCAGCGCCACGCCGCCCACGCGCTGCGTCGGCGAATCCGGCGTCACCACCGCCGGAAACTGCTGTTCCAATTTGTACAGCTCGTGCTTATACGAATCCAACTCGGCATCGGAAACCTCCGAGCTGTCGAGCACATGGTATTCGTAGCGGTACTTGTCGATCAGCGCGCGCAGTTTGGAAGCGCGCTCCTTGGCTTCTTGCAGGGTCATGCGGTTCAGGCGGGACGGGCCCGCGATACGGATCAGGGACAGGTGATGGTGCCGCCTTTCACGATGGAACATTCGGAGAACACCACGTAATCGAACGCGCCGGACAGCGGCATCTTGCGCGGGATGGTCACGAGCAGTTTCTGTTCCACGCCCGCGAAAGTGCCGCGGCTGTCCACCTGGACGCGGCCGGGCAGCTTCATCGCCGCTCCGCCCGGAGTATACCCGTGGATGCGGACGTCGTTAAGGTCGCTCCCGGTGGCGTGGAGGCGGAGGCGGTACAGCTTCGTGGTGGAAGGCACGACGATGCTTGCGGGCGACGCGGGATAGGCGTAGGTGGCGAATTCCGTGCTTGCGGTGCTCAAGGCGTCCCAGGCCATGCCGGGCTGCCAGCCGACGACCGACGCGGACAGCGTGCCGCAACCCACGCACGTCGGCGTCCAGCTGACGTCCACGCGACCGACGCCCGTGGGCGTGCCCGCCGCCGGATCGTACAGCGCGACCTCGATGAACGAATCTTTCTTGAGCGTTCCTGCGTACACCACGTCTTCCATGGTGTTCACGGTGCGCTTCCACGAGGCGTTGTTGCCGAGCGTCTGCGCGGTGGCGACAGTGGCCGGAAGCGTATCCTTCCGCCGCGCCTGGTACAGCGCCTCCTCCGCGCCGCTCTCCGCCGCGTAATACGCCACGGACGCGCTGTCGATGATGCGCGACTGCTGCAGAGAACTTACGATGAGGGAACCGAGACCCATGGACGACAGGACCACCGAGGACATGACGATGAGGGCGAGCAAAAGCACGGTGCCACGCTCGCCATGTGGCGCCGCGCGGTCCGTCTTCGCACGCACATCCGCGTTCTGATGCATGGTCATATCAACGTCGGTACCTGCGACTTGAAACGGTTGTCTGGAGCGACACCGTGCTCTGCTCAGATGATCGTTCGGCCGTGCTCTGGAGCACCATGACGATGGTCACCTTCGGCTGCGAGGAACCGGAATACGTCCCCGTGGCCGGCACGAAGACGTCCGGGTCCGCCGTGGGCGTGACGTAGAACTTCACGTTGATCACCGCCACGCCCTGCGGCGTGATGGGCGACGGCGTCACTGCGCCACCAGTGGTCACCAGGAGGCATGGCGTGCTGGCCGCGTCGTAGCAATTCGCCGCCGTGGTGGCATCGCTCATGGCGAACCGGAGCGGCGCACCGGTGGAATCGATCAGCGCGAGCTCGGTGTCCGGCGTGGCGAGCGCGGGGGTGCGGGCGGCGTAGTAGGCGTAGTCGATCTGCCCGGTGCGAATCTCGCGTGCCATCGCTTCCATGGTGAATCGCGCGTCCGCCTGCGTGCGCTCCAGCCCGAAGATCTTGCGCTGCGAGCGGCTGGTGAGCAGGAAGATGTCCGACGCCGCAGTGACGACCATGCTCATGATGCCGAGCACCACCAAAAGCTCCATCAATGTGAAGCCTTTCTGACCGGCCCCATGCCGGCCGCGCGAAACCGAACCCTCGGCCGCGAAGACCACGTCCCTTTCCCCCTGTTTCCCTTTTTCCCTTTTCACCTCCGTCATATCAACGCCAGTCATACATCCGCTCTTCCGATTCGATCTTCCGCGGCCTGCCGCCAAGCGTCCAATACACGCGGGAAAGCACGCGGATGCCGACCTTCGTCTTGGCGCCGCAATCTGCGCCCGACGAGACCGTCGTGATGACGCCCACGGCGTCCTCGCAGATGGGCTCCGTGAGCACGATGCGGCCGTACGGGGACGCCGAGGTGCTCGCCGGTTGCACGGCGGCCTGCGTCATAAGGCCAAGCGTCGCGCCGGGAGCAGTGCCGTCATGCCGGTACACGCGCGCCGCGGCATCCGTGGCGTTATCGGCGGCGGCGTAATCCATCGCCCACGCGCCCGTGGCGGGTGTGAACACCAGGATGCCGGCGTAATCGGTACCGGAAGACAGGCCGGTATCGAACGGTTTGTCCGCCAGCCAGTTGGAGTCCCGCATGTTCCGCACCACCTCCACGCCTTCGCGTGCCAGGTTGGTGGCCGTGATGCTGGTCTCGCTCTCCTTGGATGCCTGGATGGAGCTGGTGACCAGCGTGAGCGCGCTTGCTACCGCGGTCACGATGATGCCGCTGGCGATGATCGCCTCAAGCATGCTCTGGCCGCGCTGCGCCCTTTGCGCGGCGCCGTGGCTCCACGGGAAAAAGGTTGTCCGCCGCTCATGCAAAGCCATGGTCAGTTCGCGTTCACCTGCCCGGAAATCCGATTCACCGATACCGACTTCACCTGCGCGGTCACCGCATGCGTCAGGGATATCGACGCGATGGCAGTGGACGTGGCGTTGTTGAAATACGCCGTCGGTACCGGCGGATCAAAGACGATGTCCAGCGTGGGGACGGAGGTCGCGCCGATGAGCAGCGACGACGCCGATACCTGGACGCCGGGAGAAACGTTGTCGTTGCGCACGTCCTCACCGGCATCATACGCGTGATTGCCGTTGATGTCCGCGAAATAGATCATCCGCTTCGCACCTGCGGCGACCGTCGTGAAATGCATGCCGTAGCCGTGCGGGACCTCGTGGGAACAGGTGCCGCCGCCGGGACATTCCGCGGCCGTGCCGCCAGGACAGGTCATGTTCGCGCGGGCGCCGCCATTGCAGAAGAAGATCAACTCGCCGCCGGTGGCGGCGCTTTGCACGCGCCGGAGCGCGCTCGCCACGAGCTGCGATGACAGCCGAACCTCGTCGCCTTTGCGGGCGGCGCTGAAGTTGGCGGTGGTGAACGCGGTGATGACCGCGAGGATGCTCAATGAGATGAGCATCTCCACCAGCGTGAATCCTTTTTGCGTCTGGTTCGTCATGAGAGCAGGCCGAAATACCAGGTGACGATGCGTTCGCCGTACAGGAGCATGAGTCCGGTGCTGACCGACAGGAACGTGCCGAACGGGATCTCGCTCTTCCATTCCTTCTTGCGCATGAGCAGCACCGCGATGCCGTATGCCGCGCCGACCATGTACGCCATGAAGACCGCTGCGAGCGCCAACTTCCAGCCCAGCATGGCGCCCATGAGCGCACCCAGGTGGATGTCTCCCCCGCCGATCCAGCGCCCCTTGGACAGCGCGTACTGCACCCAGAAGATGCCCGCGCCCACCGCCACGCCTATTGCGAGGTCCATGGGCGAACGGCCAAGCGCCAGGTTGGCGGCGAGCGCTACCAGCGTGGCCGGCATCGTCACGCTGCGCAGGATGAGCATGTGCCGGAGGTCGAAGGTGAAGACCACGACCATGATGGCGAGGAAATACCAGTGCAGCAGCAGCGCCGCGATGGCGCGTCCGGACAGCGCACCGTCCGATGCGGAACCGATGAGCGCGATCCCTCCCGGCTCACCCGCCCCGAACGCCACCTGCGCCGCCAGCACGAAGAGCGCGCCGGTCACCAGTTCGATCACCAGATACCCCACGCCGATCTCCTTCCGGCAGTACCGGCACTTGCCACCAAGGAGCAGCCAGCTCGCCACGGGAATGAGGTCGGCCACGCCGAGCACGTGCATGCATGCCGGACAGTGCGACCGGCCATGCGCGATGCTCTCGCCCGAGTGCAGCCGCCAAAGGACCGCATTCAAAAAGCTTCCCACGATGGCGCCGAACACGAAGATGAACGCGGTGACGAGTGGAGTCATATGCGGACATTGTAGCATGCGGGGGAAACAAAATCCCCTCCTTTCGGGAGGGGATGTTTGCGTGTCACGTGGGGCGCTACGGGGTGTCCAGGGTCTACTGGATGCCGGACGGGGAAGCGGTGCGGACGCCGGAGCCGAGGTCGCCGACTGCTCCGCCAAGGCAGAAGGTCAGCTTGTAGTTGGCCGCCGGAGTAGTGACGAAGTCGTCGACACCTGCACTGGTGACAGAGGTGTAGGTATAGGGGTTGCCACCAGCGGTCGCTGAGCAGCCGTTATCCTCAGGCGTCGGTGCCTTCGGTACGAGGCCCATGTACGTGGTCCCGGTCGCGGTCGCGGCCCAGTTACCGCTCGACAGCGTCAGGTTCGGCGTCACACCGAGGATCTGTGCAGCGCTAACCACGGGGTATCCATTCTTGTCCGCATAGTAGAGCTCGAGCGCGGTCTGCATCTGCTTCACATCCGCCACGCGCTTGGAGTCGCGGGACTTCTGACGAGCACTGTTGAGCGCGACGACAGCCAGCGTGGAGAGGAGGCCGATGATGGCAATCACCACGAGGAGCTCGATGAGGGTGAAGCCCTTGGAATTAGTCTTCTGCATAAGGTCAGCTGTGCATAAGTGAATAACGAAGACATCATACCACAATCAAGTAAAATCCGCAGCACAAAAAAAGACCCTCACAGTGAGGGTCTTTTTCCAGTACGTGACCGTTAGTTGATGCCGTTCGGGGATGCCGTTCGTACGCCGGAGCCGAGGTCGCCCACAGCTGCACCGAGGCAGAAAGCGATGCCGTAGGTGCTGGTGCTCGCGCTGGAGTAGACGTAATCGTTCGTACCAGCCGTGGTCGCAGTGCCAACGGTGCAACCGTTGTCACCCGGCGTAGGAGCCTTCGGAACGAGTCCCATGTACGTGGTGTTGCAGGTTCCTGCGGAAGCGATCCAACCGGTGTCGCAGAGCTTCACTGCGTTACTACCAGAGACACCAAGAACACCGACAGGTGCCGCAGCCGATGACGTAGGGGCGGCCGGGTAGCCGTTCTTGTCTGCGAAGTACAGCTCGAGCGCGGTCTGCATCTGCTTCACATCCGCCACGCGCTTCGAGTCGCGGGACTTCTGGCGAGCGCTGTTGAGCGCGACGACGGCCAGCGTGGAGAGGAGACCGATGATGGCGATCACCACGAGGAGCTCGATGAGGGTGAAACCCTTGGAATTAGTCTTCTGCATAATTGTGCTGATGTGGTACTTCCCGCTTAGCGCGGATAAGGCGGAGCGACGTGCGTCGCTCCCATGGAACAGAGTATAACAGAAATGAGAATCTCCTTCCTGGCCGTTGTGGATAACCGTTAGTAGATGCGGAGGCCCACACGGTAGAGCCAAAGGTTGTTTAGGATGGCACCCCCGTATTGCACGCTCCGTATGAACGAGATCTGTGATGCATCGGGGAAATACCGCGTCGAGATAGGCACTTCCTTGATGCGTTTATTGCGCTCGGCGAGTTGGATGATGATTTGCGTGTCAAACACGAAGTCATCGGAATTGGACTCGATATCGATTCCATCAAGCATATGCAGATCGTACGCCCGATATCCCGAATGAAACTCCGTCAGCCGCGTGCCGAGAGCGGCGTTCCCAATCTTCGTGAGAGCGACATTGGCCACGAACTTCCACCACGGCATCCCGCCAGCGAGTGCGTCTTTGGGGCGCATCATGCGCGAGCCGAAGGCTGCATCGTAGCCGTCATCCACGACCGCTTTCACCAGCTCCGGAATGAAGGTGGGGTCATACTGGTGGTCCGGGTGGACCATGACCGCGATATCGGCTCCGCGTTCGCGCGCCAAACGGTAGCAGGTCTTCTGATTTCCTCCGTAACCGCGGTTCTTCGCGTGCTTGTGAACGAACGTCCCGGGCAGTGCCGATGCAACGGCCACGGTGTCATCCTTGCTGCAGTCATCCACCACGATGACATCATCAAACCATCCTACCGGTAATGCGGCCCGGCACGCGGTGATGGTCTTGGCTGCGTTGTATGCCGGCATGACGACGGCGATCTTTTTCCCTGCGTACGGCATGTTGGCGGCTATTTGCGGGAATAGAGATCAAGAAGGTAGATGTCGCCGATGGCGGTAAAGGCAGGACGCCACTTGTCCGGAGAGAACCACTGCCTTGTCACGATATCATCCTGCGGAACGCCCACGAGCCAAACGCGTTTGGGATGATACTGCTGATCAAGGCGCAGAAGTTTCTCGTTCACCGCGGCAGCAGATTCGCTGTGTGCACGTCGGACCTGCATGTCGTTTTCCACGATTCCGAGAAGGTCGCGGCCTTCCCATATGTCCTGATCATAGAAATTCGTGGGGTAGAGCGTTGCCATATGTAAATCGTTCGGTATGTAGCGGACGAGATCAGGACGCACGCCTCCAAGCATCACAACGACCAAATCACCCGGTTTCGACTGCGCGGCAATCTGCGTACCAATGCTTTGCCATTGATATTCCTTGTCCCACTCGGCGTCATTTCCGAGAACAGCCGCGTCAAACGGCAGGAGCGTGATGACGAAGATGCTAGCCAACACTGCACCCTGCTTCCAGGAAAGTCTACACAGCAGCCACGCAAGGAGCAGCATGAGAGGAACGGACGCGACGATGGCATGACGCACCACGATATCTGAATATGCCAGCGATTGCGGAGAGAGAACGAAGATCGATAGGGTGATGCCGGCGAAACACAGTAGGAACCCAAGTGCGCCACCGTCCGACCGGCCGAGCGGCTCCTTCCCCATGCTTCTGACCTGGAAAAAAACCGCCACTGCCAGCAGGCACTTGGCCAGCAGCACGGATACCAGCGCCGCCATCGGTACGAACTGCTCCTTTGTGGTCCAGATGAGCAAGTCAAAAGCCTTCCCGAACGCAAACACCTGGCGATTCGGGATGATATTTCGCCCGCGTCCTAACAGCGGGAATTGCCCCAGAAGAGTCTTATAAAGAAAGAATGGCAGCCACGGCAGGAATCCCAGGAACAGTGCCGCATGCGCCAATCCCCACGTCCGCAGTTCCTTCCATCGCGCATCCTTCGGCTCGTGGTATGCCTCGTACAGCCACCATGACCCTAGCGCGATGACACCGAAAGAGCCTGAGTAATGCAGGTAGACGCTTGCGAGAGCGCTCCCGACGTACATGGCGAGCCACCAAGGTCGTTTTCCTTCTCGGTAACGCACGAGTCCATATGCGGCAACGAGTGTCGTCAGGCAAAACAGCGCGTACGGGCGTGCTTCCTGCGCGTATTCCAGTTGCAAAGGCAGTATCGTCACCAGGGTCGCGGCGACAAGACCGATCTTCCGCCCCGGAAACAGACGCCGCCCAATGAGCCAGGTCATGACGACGGTGCCAAGCGATGCGAGGACGGACACGGAGCGGGTGGATACCTCCGCATCGCCGAAGGCTCCAATCCACGGCTTCAGCAGGACGTAGTACAACGGTGGATGGAACTCGACCTGTGACAGGTACCGCGTCATCTCACCATAGGACGTGAAATGATTGATAATGGCGAGCGACAATAGCTCATCACCCCAGTAAGGCTGTACCGAGAGGTTAATCAGGCGCAACCCGAGGCCCGCAAGAATAATCCCGGCCAACAGGAATCGTTCATCTCGCACCATTTTCCACAGGCTTTTCATACCGGCGCAGTATACCAGCCCATCGCATATTCCAATACGTGTGCATTCTTATCCGTCAAAACCCCAGGTCTCTACCCGGTGGTTCCTTGCCCTTTGCAACCTGCGACTCCTAAATATGTCGCAGGTTGCAAAGCCACGCTTGCTCGGTTGTGCAAGATACCCCAGGGCTTGCCCCGAAGAGTGCCATTTACCCCTTCTACCACCCCTTCTGTGGTTTCACCACACGAATCCCCCTCTTCTTCATCTCCTTCTCCGTCAGGCCCTTCTGCGAGGCCCAGGATTGGGAAATCGGGGTCTCCGTCTTATGGAGGTGCTGCATCTTCCTACCTTTGTGGCCGAGGTCGATTTGCGCATTGAAGCCGCACTCCCAGCACGAGCCGACATCCGTGAGGTTAAACTGGAGGGCCTTGTACTCCGAGTTCACGGTGTCGGAGAGCGCGGGTACATCGGCCGTGAATCCTTCTGGAGGGGTGACGGTGACGGAGACGTCCCAGTCTCCTTCTGACTCGAAGACGAAGGGATATGGTTCGACGGCGTTATCCCAGGTGATTTCCTCCGGAGTGATGGTATAGAGGACCGAGCCAGTGTCTTCGTCGTCACCGGCGCTTGAAGCGTGTCCGTTCGCGGTGACGATGACGTGGAGCTTGCCTTTCTTGGTCTGACCGGGGTTGAGGGTGACGGCTTTCTTTGAGTACACGCCGTCATCGGCGTCGAAGCCGATGAGGAGCCAGGGGTGGCTCGCCTGGAGGCCGATGCTGGCAGCGCCGGTGGCGTCGGTGGTTTCTTGAGTGATGGACGGGCAGGTTGAGAAGATGGTGCCGTAATTAGCTGGACTGATGCCAACGTTCTGCGCGCAGGAACCTGCCGCGCGGTCGAAGACGCGGATGGGGGCATTAGCAACGAGTTCCTTCGTGACCTGGGGGTGATTGCCGGTACCGACGCGGTGGCGCTCGAAGAAGCTGATGTTCATCTTGGAGTCGCAGCCGTTGAAGGCGGCGGTGCCAGGGAACGTCGGGCAGTTGTCGGTGGCGTTCGGGATGCCGTCGGCATCGGTGTCGATGACTGCGAGGGCGATGGTCCAGGCAGCGGTCGCCGGAGTGGCATCCACGTTGCCGGAGGTGTCCGTGGCGGTCACGGAGAAGATGTGAGCGCCGTTGGCCAGGCCGGTGTAGTTGACCGGGCTGGTGCAGGTGCTAGGGGCCGCGCCATCGAGCGAGCACTTGAAGGTGGCGGCTTCAGTTGCGTGGAAGGTGATGGTGGCAGTGGCGACGTGGATGACGCCGCTCGGTGCGGAGTCGATGATGGTGTCAGGGGCGATCGAGTCGTTCGTCCAGGACGTGGTGGCAGGGGTCGGATCGACGTTGCCTGTGGTGTCCGTGGCGGTCACGGAGAAGGTGTGGGCGCCCTCGGCGAGGCCGGTGTACGTGGCCGGGCTCGAGCAGACGGTGTTCACGCTGCCATCGAGGGTGCAGAGGAACGTCGCGCCGGCTTCGGTGGAGTGGAAGGTGAAGGTGGCCGAAGTGGCGCTCACCGTGCCGGTGGGGGCGGAATCGATGATGGTGTCAGGTGGGGTGGAGTCAACGGCCCAGGAGGCGGTGGCCGGAGTCGCAACAACGTTGCCGACAGCGTCGGTCGCGGCAACCGAGAAGGCGTGCGCACCGTCAGCGAGGCCGGTGTATGAAGCAGGGCTGGTGCAGGTCACCGAGGCCGCGCCGTCGATGGAGCACTTAAAGGTGCTGCCTGCTTCCGTGGAGTGGAAGGTGATGGAAGCGCTGGTTGCGGGAACAGTTCCGGACGGAGCGGTGTCAATGATGGTGTCAGGGGCGGTCGCGTCAATGCTCCAGCTCGCAGTTGCGGGCGTAGCGGCGGTGTTGCCTACGGCATCGGTCGCCGTGACCGAGAGGGTGTGAGCACCATCAGCGAGGCCGGTGTATGAGGCGGGTGAGGCGCACGGAGCGGACGCGCCGCCATCAAGCACGCAGGAGAAGGTCGTACCAGCTTCCGTGGAGTGGAAGGTGATGCTTGCAGACGTTGTCGAGACATTCCCAGACGGAGCGGAGTCAATGATCGTATCCGGGGCGGTCGCGTCGATGGTCCAGGAAGCGGTTGCCGGGGTCGCATCGACGTTGCCAACCGCATCCGTGGCGGTCACGGAGAACGTGTGAGCACCATCAGCGAGGCCGGTGTATGAGGCGGGTGAGGCGCACGGAGCGGCAACTTTGCCGTCCAGCGAGCACATGAAGGTCGAATCAGCCTCAGTCGAGTGGAAGGTGATGGAAGCAGAAGTCGCACTCACCGTGCCGCTCGGTGCGGAGTCGATGATGGTGTTCGGGGCGGTCGCGTCAACGGCCCAGGAAGCGGTTGCCGGGGTCGCATCGACGTTGCCAACCGCATCCGTGGCGGTCACGGAGAACGTGTGAGCACCATCAGCGAGGCCGGTGTATGAGGCGGGTGAGGCGCACGGAGCGACAGCTGCGCCGTCCAGCGAGCATGCGAACGTAGATCCAGCTTCCGTGGAGTGGAAGGTGATACTCGCATCCGTCGCGGAGACGGTTCCGGAAGGCGCGCTGTCGATAATGGTGTCCGGGGCGGTGGTGTCCACGGTCCAGGAAGTCGTGGCCGGAGTGGCATCAGTGTTCCCCGCCGCATCGGTCGCGGTCACGGAGAAGGTGTGGCTGCCGTCAGACAGGCCGGTGTACGACGCGGGCGAGGTACACGAGGCGGCAGCTGCGCCATCCAGGCTGCACTCGAAGGTCGAACCGATTTCAGTGGAGTGGAAGGTGATGGAAGCGCTCGTGGCGGAGACAGTTCCAGACGGTGCGGAGTCGATGATGGTGTCCGGAGCGGTCGCGTCAATCGTCCAGCTTGCGGTTGCAGGCGTGGCGTCGACGTTGCCCACTGCATCGGTCGCAGTGACCGAGAAGGTGTGGGCGCCGTCAGCGAGGCCAGTGTATGAAGCGAGCGAGGTGCACGAATCAACGGCTGCTCCATCAAGGCTGCAGACGAAGGTTGAATCAGCTTCGGTGGAGTGGAAGGTGATTGAAGCGGTTGTCGCGCTCACCGTTCCGCTCGGGGCGGAGTCGATAATCGTATCAGGGGCGGTCACATCAACCGTCCAGCTTGCAGTTGCAGGCGTGGTGCCAACATTGCCGACAGCATCCGTGGCAGTCACGGAGATCGTGTGAGCGCCGTCAGCGAGGCCGGTGTATGAGGCGGGGCTGGTGCAGGTCACCGGGGCCGCGCCATCCAGGCTGCACTCGAAGGTGCTGCCGGTCTCGATGGAGTGGAAGGTAATGGTCGCGTCATAGACGGCCACCGTACCGCTCGGGGCGGAGTCGATGATCGCATCCGATGCGACGGAGTCAATGATGATCTGGATATCTTGAGCTTCCTCATTGTTTCCGAATGTATCAATGGAATAGAATTTCACGTCGTTGTTTCCTTGGCCAGCGACAGTAAACGGTCCGGAGTATTCATTGTACGTCGCGCCACCATCGATCGAATACACGGTCCTCAGGATGCTGCTCTGGGAGTCGGAGGCAGAGAGGGTGACGAGGGCGGGGGTAACGTATGTAAGGTTTGGAGCTTGGGTGCCGGAGACGGACGCAGTCGTCACCGGAGAAGTGTCATCTACATCGATGGGGCCGGTGTATTCAGTAGTTGCAGGGACAATCACGGGAGGGGCACCAGCTTCGGAAACGGCGATGGTATTATCGACAGAGGTGGCTGAGAGTTCTTGCGTATACGCCGTGGATGTCGTCACGGGGACGTCATTAAATATGGTGCTTTTCGTGACGATGCCGTTGTCGTTCTTTGAAATAGTTAAATCAAACGTACCATTATCGGTGCCCTGACCTTCAACGCGATAAACCTCACCCGCGTCGTCAGGAAGGGTGATGAATTTCCTGTGGCCATAGATTTCGTACCGCACGCCTGGGATGCCGTATTCCATCTCACCGTCTGGAAGCGGACCCGTATGGCGATTTTGCGAATCATATACCTGCAAATCAACCGGGCTCTCCATCTTTATCTGCGTCACCTTAAATCCGCACACAGTAGAGACATTCGCAAGACCGTTGGTCAACGGCACTGGTTGGTTCGCTAAAATATCGCTGATCGCGTTCGCTACCTGCCCTTCGCTGGACAGCGTGGAATGCTCTCCGAGAATCGTATAGTACTTGTGGCCGGGGGCGACGTTGACGAACGATGAGCTGAGCATGGGAACGGTGCCGTCACCTGCGGCCAAGCGTTCACCTATGTAGGCTCCTTGTGAGCTGTACTTGTAACCTGCGGGCGTACCTTGTGAACATGACGTGAAATTGTACGCATCGATACCGCCAAGATCCAGTGAGCCCAGATGGTGAGTGGATTCATAGTCATGGGCGTCGTCCACAAGGCTGGCATCGCCAAAATGGGCAAACGTGGTTATGAAGTTTTCCGAATTTGCCACGTTCTGGGGAACTGGCACCCCGACGACTGTATTAAATAGCGATGGAGCAATCTCAATGTATGAACCGAGACTGTCAACGTACTGCTGCTGCGGCAGCAATAGATGAGTGGATGGGGATATATCGGCAATTTCCTTGAATCGCTCCTTGTTTAGCTTCCATGTTCCAAGATTGGTTCCGTTGATCAAGACGTCAGCAGCCTTCGCGGCACCAAGGTGAGGCGTTCCGATAAAGACCAGTTTTCCGATGTTGATTCCCGTATTTGCTCCACCATGTCCAGGACTTTCCTGGTATGCCTTTACATATGCCTTTGCAACAAGGCCCCCCTGGCTATGCGTCACGAGGTCGACTTTGGTCGCATGCGTCTGCGTAAGCACGTCGCCGATTTTAATCGACAAGGCATCCTTATCCTGGTCGAATCCAAGACGCCAATCATAAGGAAAGACGAATAACGACGCACCTTCCACGTATCCCTGCTGAGTGAGCGTGGAGATGAGGCCGGCATAAAAGTCTTTGTCATCGGTAGTGCGAAGAATGTCGAGGGCTGTTATAGAGTGTCCTGCGGAGTTCAGGGGCACCAAGGAATCGGATAGAAAGTTCTGGATGGGCCATGTTTGTCCCAACTTAGTTTTATCTACCCAAACTAGGTTCCCGTTATCATACAACTCACTTCCCAAAATCCCCGGCACGATAATCACCGGATTCCGCCTCGTAACATGCCGGACGACGCTCGTCGTATTCCCCGTGATATCCGAAGCAACCACCGTAAAGGTATTTGTACCGTCCACAAGCGCAATACCCGCACAAGACCAATTTGTCCCTGCGATAACGCAGGCGTTCCCATTCACGGAGACCGACGAGAGACCCGACCCGGTATCGCTTGCCATCCCGCCCACGATGGCTGTAGATGAAAACAACAG
>JBEEJS010000034.1:0-9155 GCA_041169025.1 Candidatus Parcubacteria bacterium | reverse complement strand
AGGCGCTGGACGCCTATCTCGCCCAATGACCGACGGACGCCGCCTTGACCGGGCGGCGTCTTTTTGTTATGGTGAGCCGTCGCACTGTCGCGACGAGAGCCATGGAGCAAGCATGCATTCGCATGAGATGAAGACCTTTTTCCTCGGATTCGAGATCGGCGAGGAGTCGGCCATGTCCATCTTGGGCAGCGGCTACAAGCGCGGTTGCCGCCAAGTTCTTACCCGCCCGAGCGGCAATGGCGGCGAAAAAAAGTATTACCTCGCGGCGACCGCGACCCGGCATGACGCACGGAGCATCGATGACGCCTTGGCGCGCGCCGGCGGCAGCGTCCAGCAGCAATGGGATCTCCTGCTCGACATCTTCTTCCGCTGCACCGGACGCGTTCGACTGCTGCCGACGGTGTCGTGGGAGTATGCGATCAAGGGGGCGTTTACGGAGGCTGTGGCGGAACGGAGCGAGGCGGTTGGCTGATGCGATTGCGGATGCGTTACTGATTCTGAAAGAGGCCCCCGGTTCCGGGTGGCCTCTTTTTTCGCTTTACATCTTTTTGCAGGCGTAATAAGCACGCATTTGGCATTAAGCCACCCAAATCGTTAATTCACGGTTATGCACATGATAATCGTGAAGTAAAGCATGTATGACTCGTCCATGGGTCAATCATCAAAAAAGGCCCCTTTCGGAGCCTTTTTTGCCTGTAGCTACAACGTCTCGTACTCCCTCATCGTCAACTGCGACGCCATCTGGTTCTTGACCTCGATGATCACGGAAACCACGATGAGCAGCGACGTGCCGCCAATGACGACGCTCTGGGAACCGGTCAGCTGCTGCAGGACGATCGGCAGCACCGCGATGGTCGCCAGGAACGCGCCGCCGGCCGGGATGATGCGGTTCACCACGCGCATGACGTACTCCGCGGTGGGGCGACCCGGACGGATGCCGGGGATGAAACCGCCCTGCTTCTGGAGGTTCTCCGCCACGCGGTCAGGATGGAAGACCACGGTGGTGTAGAAGTAGGTGAAGACGAACACCATCAGGAAGAACAGGATGGCGTAATTGGTCTGGTTGGCCATGAAGGTGATGACCTTCGTGGCGCCGGCGGCCACCCACGGGGTGTGCGCCTTGACCAGGAACTGCGCCACCATGGTCGGGATGAGCACGATGCTCACCGCGAAGATGATCGGGATGACGCCGGCCATGTTGACGCGCAGCGGCAGGAACGTCTCCTGACCGCCGAACATCTTGGAGCCCTGCATCCGCTTGGCGTAGGTCACCGGGATGTTGCGCTGACCCTCGGTGATGAACACCACGCCCGCGATGGTGACGATGGCCACCGCCGTGAACGCGATGAACGTGATCCACTGCGAGGAGTCGAACGACACCACGGCCTGCTGGAGGCGCTGCGGCAGCCCGGCGATGATGCCGGCGAAGATCAGGATGGACACGCCATTGCCGATCTTGCGCTCCGAGATCAGCTCGCCGATCCACATGAGCAGGATGGTACCGCCCGTCATGACGGCCATGATGGTGAAGTACTCCAGCGGCGTGGGGACGGAGGTGAAGATCCCGAGCTGGGAAGCGCGCAGCACGTTGATCATGGCGTACGCCTGGAGCATGGCGAGCGGAACCGCCGCGATGCGGGTGTACGCGTTGATCTTGGCCTGGCCCGCTTCGCCGTCCTTCTGCATCTCCTCGAGGCTCGGGATGATCATCGCGAGCAACTGGAAGATGATGGAAGCGGTGATGTACGGACCGACGCCGAGCGCCATGACCGAGAAGTTCTGCATCGCGCCGCCCGAGAAGGCGTTCACGAGGCCGAATGCCTGGTTCTGCTGGAAGAACGCCTGGAGCTTGGAGGTGTCGACGCCCGGCACGGGGATGTGCGCCGCGATGCGGAACACGACCAGCATGGCCATGACGAAGAGCGCGCTGTTCCGGAGCTCGGACGTCTGCCAGATCTGCTTGAGGGTGCGATACATAGTGGTGTGATTATCCCCTTCTTGGGAGGTATCGTCCACTACGCGCGCACTTCGCCGCCCGCGGCGACGATGACCTCTTTGGCGGCGACGGAGACCTCGCAGCCGATGACGGTGAACTTCTTCTTGGACAGGTTGCCGCCACCGAGCACCTTCACGCGCGCCTTGGCGGAGCTGGCGAGCCCCTTCTTGGCGAGCGACTTGGGCGTGATCTTGGCGCCGTCCGCGAACTCCTTGGCGAGCACTCCCAGGGTGACGGTCTCATCCTTGGCGTACTTGCTCTTGAAGCCGCGCAGTTTCGGGGTCTGGAGCATCTGGCGGCGCATGCCGAGGCGCTTCAGGTTGTTCCGGCCGCCCGTGCGAGCCTTCTGACCCTTGCCGCCGCGACCTGCCGTGGTGCCCTTGCCGGACGCGTTACCGCGACCGACCCGCTTGGGGTAGGTCTTGGAACCGCGCGCGGGCTTCATGGTGTGCATTGAAAGCGACATATATGTATGCGTGAGCGCGGCTTACGCGGCCACGGCCTTCTCCACCGCCACCTTGGCCTTGGGGAGGCGCAGCTGCTTGAGCGCGAGCATGGTCGCCTTGGTGTTGTTGATCTTGTTGGCGGAACCGAGGATCTTGGCGACCGCGTTCGGCACGCCGGCGAGCTCGAGCACCACGCGAACGGCGCCACCGGCCTTGATACCGGTACCTTCCGGGGCCGGCTTCAGCACGATGCTGGCGGCGGCGAACTTCTGGTACACGGCGTGCGGGATGGTGCCCTTGCGGAGCGGAACGGTGACCAGGCGCTTCTTGGCCTGCGTCGCCGCCTTGTTCACGGACTGCTGGACGTCGCCACCCTTGGCCACGCCAAAGCCGACGCGACCCTTGCCATCGCCGATGATGACGCAGGCGCGGAACCGCATGCGCTTACCACCCTTGGTGACACGCGTCACGCGGGCGAGTTCGAGGATGCGCTGGTCGAACTCCTTCGGTTCGTCGCTCCGCGGACGGCGGGGGCCGCCTGCGCCACGACCGCCTTGGCCGCCGCGTGCGCCGCCCGGACCGCCGGGGCCGCCGCGACCTGCCGGTTTGTTCGCGCTCGGATTGCTGTTGTTGGGAGTCATATCGAGGCGGTTAGAATTTCAGACCGCCTTCGCGCGCGCCATCGGCGAGCGCGGCCACGCGGCCGGTGTACGCGAAACCGTTGCGGTCGAAGACCACGGCTTCCACGCCCTTCTTCTTGCCCGCTTCGGCGATCATCTGACCGACATCGAACGCGGACGCCATCTTGGCCTTGCGGTCCCCTTCCTTCGCCGCCTTGAAGCCCTTCTTCGAGTCGCTCGCGGCGGCAAGGGTCACGCCCGTGTCGTCGTTGATGAGCTGCGCGTAGACGTGCTTGGCGGAGCGGAACACGGAGAGACGCGGGCGCTCGGCCGTGCCGCGCACCGTTGCCCTCACGCGGCGCTGGCGCCGGGCGCGGGAGATGTCCTTCAATTTCTGCTTATCCATAGTGGTGCAGATTACGCGGCCGACTTCGCGGCCTTACCGGCCTTGCGGATGATCGTCTCGTCCATGTACTTGATGCCCTTGCCCTTGTACGGCTCCGGCTTGCGGATGCGGCGGATCTGCGAGGCGATCTCGCCGACCTGCTGCTTGTCGATGCCGGCCAGGGTGATGACGTTCTTCTCAACCGTGCAGGTCAGTCCGTCCGGGATCGGGAAGTCCACGTCGTGGGAGAAGCCCACGTCGAGCTTCAGCACCTTGCCGGCCATGGAGACCTTGTAACCGATGCCGTTCACTTCGAGCTGCTTCTGGAAGCCCTTGGTCACGCCGATGATCATGTTCTCGACCATGCGGCGGGTGAGGCCCCAGAGCGCGCGATCCTTCACGTAGTTCTCGTCCTTCACCGCCACGGTGACGGCGGGACCATCGGTGGTCACGGTCACGCGCGGGTGCACGGCAAAGGTCAGTTCCCCCTTAGGGCCTTTCACTCGCACGATGCCGCCTTCGACCTTGAAGTCGACTCCGGCGGGGATGTTCAGCGGTTTTTTTCCAACGCGGGACATATGCGTGCAAGGTTAGAACACTTCGCAAAGGACCTCGCCCCCGAGACGCCGACGGCGTGCCTCCTTGTTGGTCATGAGACCCTGGGAGGTGGAGACGATGGCGATGCCGTTGTCCGAAAGGACGCGCGGCAGGTCTTGGTAGCCCATGTACAGGCGGTGGCCGGGTTTGGAGGCGCGCTTGATGTTGCGCACCACCGGGCCCTGCTCGTCGTACTTGAGCACCATGCGGATGTCGCCATGACCGGTGTCGGTCTTTTCGACCTTCGCCACGTACCCCTCTTCCGAGAGGATCTTGGCGATGGCCATCTTGATCTTGGAGTACGGGATGCGGATCTCGCCTTTCTTCACCATGGAAGCGTTGCGGATCCGGGTGAGCATGTCGGAAATCGGATCGGTGATCATATTGGTGTGATGATTATGATTCCGATGATTACCAGGAGCCCTTGCGCACGCCTGGGATCTCGCCACGGTTGGCGAGCTCGCGGAAGCAGATGCGGCAGAGATCGAAGTCGCGGATGTAGCCATGGACGCGGCCGCAGCGCCAGCACCGGCGCACCTTGCGCGTGCTGAACTTCGGCTTGCGCTTGGCCTTGGAGATCATTGCTTCGGTAGCCATATATCGTGCGTTTATTTCTCGTTGACCGGCAGTCCGATGCCGCGGAGCAGGGCGAGGCCCTTGTCCTTGGAACCGGCCGTCGTCACGATGGTGACTTCCAAGCCGTGGGAGACATCCGTGTCCTCCGGTTTGATCTCCGGGAACGCCATGAACTCCTTGAAGCCGATGGACATGTTGCCGTGGGCGTCGATCCCCTTGGGCGAAAGCCCGCGGAAGTCGCGCACGCGAGGCAGCGTGACCGTGACCAGCTTGTCGAGGAAGTCGTACATGCGCTTGCCGCGGAGGGAGACCATCATGCCCACGACCTGCCCTTGGCGGATCTTGAACGCGGCGATGGACTTCTTGGCGAGCGTCTTCACCGGCTTCTGTCCGGTGATCTTGCGCACGACCTTCTCGGCGTGGTCGACGAACTTGGGATCCTTCAGGCCGGCCTTGAGACCGACGTTGATGGAGACCTTCACGAGCTTCGGGACGGCCATGCGGTTCTTGTAACCGAACTTCTCGATCAGCGCAGGCACGATCTCCTTCTCGTATTTCGTTTGGAGTCGGGATTTGTTATCCATATATGCCAGGCTATTCGATGGTTTCACCGCACTTCTTGCAGGCGCGGAGCTTCTTGTCGCCGACCGTCTTCACGCCGATGCGGGTGGGCTTGGCGCACTTCGGGCAGACGAGCAGGACGTTCGATGCCCGGACCGGGCCGCTGAACTCCACCTTCTGACCCTTGGCGTCCGCGCCGCGCGTGCGCAGGTGCTTGGTCATGGCGTTGACGCCCTCGACCACCACGCGATCGCGCTCCGGGAAGACCTGCATGACCTTTCCGGTCTTGCCCTTGTCCTTGCCGGCCATCACTTTTACGTTGTCTCCTTTTTTAATACGCATAGTTGTTTGCACTAGACCACCTCAGGCGCGAGCGAAATGATCTTCGTGAAGCCCAGGGCGCGCAGTTCGCGTGCGATGGGGCCGAAGATGCGCGTGCCCTTGGGTTCCTTGGACTTGCGATCGATGATGACGCCGGCGTTCTCGTCGAAGCGGACGTAGGTCCCGTCCTTGCGGCGCGTCTCCTTGCGGGTGCGCACGATGACGGCGTGGACCACTTCCGACTTCTTGACGGTGCCGTGCGGGACGGCGGTCTTGACCGCGCAGGTCACGACGTCGCCGATGCCCGCGTGGCGCTTCTGATAGCCGCCGAGCACGCGGATGACCTGGAGGCTCTTGGCGCCGGTGTTGTCGGCGACCTCGAGCATGGAGCGATGTTGCAGCATATGCTTAGGCCTTGGTCACCTTACCCGTTGCGCGCCACCGCTTGGTGCGCGAGTAGGGGCGCGTTTCGACGAAACGCACCGTATCGCCGGTCTTGAATTCGCCCTTTTCGTCATGCACGTGGAAGGTGCTCGAAAGGCCGTAGCGCTTCGAGTACTTCTCGTTCATGCGGGTGCGGTCCACCTGCACGGTGATGGTCTTGGCCATCTTGCCGGCGGCAACGACCTCGCCCTGGAAGACCTTGGGCTGCGAAACCTTGGCCGTCGCCACGGGGGCGGTGACCTTGGCTTTGGCGGCCTTCGGAGTGGACTTTTTTTCCGTCTTCTTCATATGCGGGCGGGTTATGCGGCCTTGCCGGCTTCCTTGCGGGAGCGGCGCAGCGTGAGGATGCGGGCGATGCCCTTCTTGGTCTCGCGCACCTCGCGCACGTCCGTCTGGCGGCGGGCGGCGATGCGGAAACGGAGTTCGCGCACCTTGTCGCGGAGTTCCGCGAGCAGGCGATCGAGCTCCTTCTCGTTCTTGTCGCGCAATTCTTTGATAGTCATAGGAGGCGGGCTAGTGCTTCTTCACGAAGCGGCACTTCATCGGCAGCTTGTAGGCCGCCAGCTTCATGGCTTCGCGAGCGGTTTTCTCATCCACGCCGTCCATCTCGAACACCACGGTGCCGGGGCGGACCACGGCGACGTAGTAGTCCACCGCGCCCTTGCCGCCACCCATCACGGACTCGTTGCCGTGGTTGGTGATCGGCTTGTCAGGGAAGATGCGGATCCAGATCTTGCCGCCGCGCTTGATGTAGCGCGTCATGGCGCGGCGCGTGGCCTCGATCTGACGCGAGGTGATCCAGGTGCCTTCGAGCGCCTTGAGGCCGTAGCTGCCGAAGCTGACGTCCAGCTTGGTGGTGGCCACGCGGGCGCGGTCGGTGGACCGGCCCTTCTGCATCTTGCGGTATTTAACTTTGGAGGGAATCAACATATGCGTGGCGCTTACTTGGCGGCTTCAGCCTCGGGGGCCTTGGCTGCCGCGGCCGGGGCGGCCTTGGCGGCTGCCTTCGGCGCGGCGGCGGCTGCGCGGGGCGCTACTGCCGGACGTGCGGCCGGGCGGCCGGTGCCTGCCGCGGCGTAGGCCGGGCGAGGGGCGGGGGCGTTCTTCTGCGCGTTCTTGGCGCGGGTGATGACCGACTCGTTGGAGAAGATCTCACCGCGATAGATCCAGACCTTCATGCCGATGGTGCCGAAGATGGTGCGGGCGAAATCCGACGCGAAGTCGATGTCCGCGCGCAGGTTCTGGAGCGGAACGCTGCCCCAGGAGAGCTTCTCTTCGCGCGCGATTTCCGCGCCGTTGAGGCGGCCCTTCATCTGGAGCTTCACGCCCTTCGCGCCCGCCTTCTGGACGCGCTCGAGGTGCGTCTTGAGGATGCGGCGGAAGGCCATGCGCTTCTCGGTGTCGGCGATCATGGACTGGATCACCACGTTCGCGGAGAGCGACGGGTTGGTGACCTCGACCACGTTCACGTTGACGACCACCTTCTTGTCCTTCTTGGCGCGGCCCTTGGCGATGACCTTCACGAGGTCCTTCTTCAGGTCCTCGATGCCGGTGCCGCCGCGGCCGATGATGACGCCCGGCTTGGCGGAGTGCACGGTGACCGTGATCGCGCGCGTGGTGCGCTCGATCTCGATGCGGTCGACCGAGGCCTCCTTGAGCTTGGCCTTCAGGTACTCCTTGATTTTGACGTCCTCCTGGAGCAGGCGGGCGTAGTCGCGGCCGGTGGCGAACCAGGTGGAACCCCAGTTGTAGATGATGCCGGTGCGGAAGATGCGGGGATGGACTTTCTGACCCATATGCTTTTACTTCTTCGCCTTGGCGGCGACCTTCTTAGCAGCGGGCTTGCGCGCGGCCTTCTTGGCCGGCTTGGCCTCCTCGTCCCCTTCCTTCTCGCCGACGGCCGCGGCGGCCACGGCGCCCTTCGCGCCCGCGCCGAGGCCCTTGCGCTCGGACAGCGTGACGTTGATGTGGCAGGTGTGCTTCTTGATGTCCGCGGCGCGGCCGAACGCGCGGGCGCGGAAGCGCTTGAGCGACGGGCCGATGTCCACGGTGATGGCGCTGATGTAGAGGTTCTCGGGGTTCAGCTTGTGGTTGTGCGCGGCGTTGGCGGCCGCGGACTGCACGAGCTTGAGGACCGGGCGCGCCGCCGCCTTGCGGTAGAAGCGCAGCTGGTAGATGGCCTTGCCGAGATCCATGCCGCGGACCAGGCCGGCCACGAGGCGGACCTTGCGCGCGGACATGCGGATGAACCTCGCTTTTGCGGTGACTTCCATAGGATGGAGGCGTTACTTCTTCGCCGGCGCCGCCTTGGAAGCGGTCTCGGCCTCGGCCTTCTTCGTCTCGAGTTCCTTCTGCATCTTGCCGCCGTGGCGCACGAACTTGCGCGTCGGGGAGAACTCGCCCAGCTTGTGGCCGACCATGTTCTCGACGACCGTCACGGGGATGTGCTGCTTGCCGTTGTACACGCCGAAGGTGAATCCGAGGAATTCCGGCGTGATGGTGGCCCAGCGCGACCAGGTCTTGATGACCGTCTTGTCGCCGGCCTTCAGCTTGCCGATCTTCTTGAGGAGCTTGGCGTCCACGACGGGACCTTTCTTGAGGGAGCGGGACATAGGCGTTTATTTACGGCGCTTGACGATGAGCCTGGAGGACGCCTTCTTGACGTCGCGGGTCTTGACGCCCAGCGCGTGCTTGCCCCACTTGGTCTTCGGGTACTTGAGGCCGACGGGGTGCTTGCCCTCGCCACCGCCGTGCGGGTGGTCGACCGGGTTCATCACCTTGCCGCGGACTTCCGGACGGCGGCCGCGGTGGCGCGTGCGGCCGGCCTTGCCCCAGCGGATGAGGCGGTGGTCGGAGTTGCCCACGGTGCCGATGGTGGCCATGCAGTCCTTGGAGAACATGCGGACCTCGCCGGACGGGAGCTTGAGCTGCGCCATGTCGCCTTCGAGCGCCATGTACGAGGCGCCGAGGCCCGCGCCGCGCGCGACCATGCCGCCGGTGCCGGGCATGAGCTCGATGTTGTGCACCGTGACGCCGACGGGAATCTGGGAGAGCGGCATGCGGTTGCCGGGCTTGATCTCGATGAGCTGGCGGGAGGACATGACCTCCTGGCCGACCTCGAGGCCCTGCGGGACCACCATGTAGCGCTTCTCGCCGTCCTTGTAGTTCAGGAGCGCGATGCGGGCGCCGCGGGCCGGGTCGTACTCGAT
>JBEEJS010000033.1:0-7545 GCA_041169025.1 Candidatus Parcubacteria bacterium | reverse complement strand
CACGTCAGCCTTCCCGGACGTGAAGGTCACGCCGGCGGTATACGTCGCGCTGGTGCGGACCGGAATGTCGGTCTGCATCACGCGCGAGGTGACGGTGCAGGTCGTGCGGCCGTACGCCACGAGGCAGGAATAGCCATCCAAGTAGTCGCGGTTGGAGTTGCTGTCGCAGGTGCAACCGCCAGGCTGCGCGCAGGCCACGAAGTTGGTGCAGGTGTCGCTCTGCTGCAGGGTGGATACGCCCATGTTGCGGCCGAGCGCGATGGCTCGGCTGCCGTCAGCGGCGTACGTGCCCGTGGACTCCACGAAACCGGACGCGATCTGCGTGCCGTTGTCCGAGGACGGCGAAACGCCGTACGGGAACCACCACGCGGCGTGATCGGGCGTGCCGTCGCCGTCACCGTCGTCCATGACTTCGAAACCGCCGTTCCGCACGAGATTGAGCGACTGGCCAGACGCAAGAGGCACCACGGCGGAACAGCCGTCCATGGCGGAGGAACAGGTCTGGACGTTCTTGTTGAAGAAGCGCGTGTCGCCGTTCTTGTCCCAGCCGCCCGTGGACGTGGGATCCTGGCCGCGCACCGCATCCTCGTAGTACGCCTGACAACCGACGTTGTCCGCGTTGCACACGCCGGGATCGATGGTGTTCTCGAGAAGGCTGATCGGCTTTCCGACACGCGGGGTCAGCGTGCGGCACGACGCGTATTGCGCGGGGCACTGGTCGCCCTGGAAGCGCCAGACGCTGCGCTCGCGGGTGCAGTATCCCCAACCGCCGATGCAGTTGCCGAGGTCGTCTTGCCGGAGACAGGTCTGCACGTCGGCGCAGGTCTTACCGCGCGAACCGGCGTTGGCGGACACGAGCGTCGGTCCGAACACTTCGGCACGGCATTGCGCGGGCGGCGCCTTCAGCACCCAGTTCGGGTCGATGAGGTGGCACCAGGGGTGCTGCGCGTCGCTGCCGCCCGTCGCGTTGCAGTCGTTGAACTTGGCCACGACCTCGCCGAGCGAGATGGGCGCGTTCGGGGAACTCTGCGCGGCCGCGAGCTCCCAGCCGACGGGAATGACGCGGGAGGCGCGGAGCTTCTTGAGGTTGCTTTCGCAGTAACCTGCGGTGTAGCAGAAATTATCCCGGTCCTTTTCAGGCGAGCTGGCGGAGGAATACATCGGCCAATCCTTGTGCAGCATCCCCTTCTTGATGGCCTCCGCCACGGTGAGCGGGCTGGTGTCGCCGAGACGCACCGCGTTAGCGAACTGCGCGTCCATGACGCAGTTGTTCGGGCTGGCGCCGTCGCCGGGGCAACTGCTGAAATCCAGGAGCGGATCGAACGTTCCGGAGTCGCGGGCGGCAGCGGTCACGAAATGCGTCTGAAGCGATTGCCCCACGGACGTGGCTCCCGGATTGAGCGCGGCTTCGGGATCGATGACGAGCTCCGGCTGGTTGGCGATGAGTTGCTCCGTGGAAAGGAGGCCGTTCACCAGCTTGTTCCAGAGGCGCGAGACGAGCGTCTGTCCGAACGTCTGTGCCGCGTTGAGCGCCACGGTGGTCACGGCGCCGCGCGCGATGGCACCGGCGTTGGCGGATGCGGTGGCCTGCTTTGGATCGTCGTTCTTCGCGCGATGCAGCGTATCGAACTCCGCCGCGACGACCGCTTGCGGGGATTTGATGCGCTCGGACACCGGATCGATGATCGAAGAGAATCCTCCGCCACCGGACGTCTTGAGTTGCGCCACGGTGTAGTTGAGCCGCGCATCCGCGCGGATGCCGGTCATGCCGTCGAGCACGTCGAGCGCGATGGCCGGCGGCGAATTGCCGACGCGAAACACCGGCGTGAGCTGGTTCAGGATGTCACCCGACTTCACCGATGAAATGAGCGCGCCCCAACTGCTGGTGATGGTGCTGAAGCTGCACTTCGGCACCGGCGGTTTGAGATCGCGCAGAAGGCCGAGCGAGAGGGTGATGGAAAACTTGCCGGGGCTGCAAAGGCGGTTGCTGCCAAGGAGTCCTTGCGAAAGCGAACCGACCGCTTCTCCCACCGCGCCTTCCGCGGCCTGCTTGAGGCCGAGCGCCTGCGGGATGCTGTTCCAGCAGTTCTTCTGGCCGGGGCAATCGCTGGCGATGGACACGGCGGCGCTGTACGCGATCTGCGACGCGAAATAGTTGGCGCTGTTCACGAGCGCGCTGACGGCGGCGGTGGTGAGGATGTCGGTGAAGTTCTGCTTGACCGCTCCGGTGACCGCGGTGGCGTTGAGCGTGCCGCTTTCGATGGTGGAGACCTGCGCCTGCGCCGGCAGCGCTCCGCCGAACGCCGTCATCGTCACGCCGAAGACGAGGAGCATGAGCCCCGCGATGAACGTCCGCGTCTTGGCGATGAAACGATTGAACGGCATGGGATGCGTTGCTAGTTGGTTCCGGCGGAGGTCGTGCTCGGATTGGATATCTCGATCAGCGTGTCACCGAGGAGCTTCTTGAGCGTGGCATCGTCGTTCTTGGCGATGGCGGCGTCCGGAACGCCCATGCCTTTCAGGAAGGTGTGCAGATCCGCCGTGGACATGGCATCGAGTTTGGCATGGATCTGCGCAGCGGTGAGCTTGGCCGGATCACCGAAGGTCTTGAGGATGGCGTCGTACGCTTCCTGCCCGGTGGCGGGTTGCGCGGACACGGGCGTGCCGTTCACGTTCGCGCTTGCACTCGCTTTGGCGCTTGCATCCGGCGCCGGTGCTTGCCTGCAGACGGTCCCCTTCGGGCAATTGGGATCGGTGTTCTGCGCTATCTCGACGCCGTCCGGCGTGCCGTCCGAATCGGAATCGGGCAAGTACGGACTGGTGCGGTAAATGTACAATTCATCGTAATCATTGAGGCCGTCGCCGTCCGTATCGAGCGTCTTCAGTTTCGCAAGACGTTCCGCGTCAATCTGATCCTGATCCTTGATGACGATGGCGTTCGGATTGAGACGGAGCGGATCGTAGATGCGCTTATACACGAGCACGAAACCGAAAACGCACGTGACGAGACTGACCGTCACGAGCAATGCCGCTCCAAGCTTCTGATGCCGAACGACCGAACGCTCTTGAGGCATGCGTCGGAAATGAGTTTCGCCCTTAAATTATAGCGCAAAAACGGGGGCGGGAAAAGGCGGTTTATCCCCTTTTAGGGGAAAAAAAGCGAGACTGTGGATAAGTCTCGGTTTGGGCGCGTTTGGCCCACTCCTCTCAGCAAAGCCGTGGCGGTCCTCGGTGCCCTCCACCTCGCCACGCTCCTAACTCGGCGGAGGGCACCGAGCCCCGCCCCTACCGTTCTCTGTGTAATGTGCGGGCCAAGCGCGCCCAATCCTCGATGGTGAGGCGTTCTGGGCGGGTAGAGCCATCTACTTCCGCCTTTTTGAGTGCCTCAAGTAAACGGGCTTCATCCTTCTCCACCGCACGGAGAGTGTTCCTTAATTGTTTTCGTGGCGACGCGAAGCCCGCATGGATGATCGAAAAATACTTTTCTGCCCTAACACCTTCGAAAAACGCCGCGAGGTCAGCATCGGATCGGCGGGTGAGTTTGATGACCGTGGACTCGACGCGAGGAGGCGGATAGAAGGCGGACTTCGGGACCTGGATGACGCGTTCCATGGTGGCGTACGTCTGCGCAAGTACGGCCAGCGAACCCATCGCCCCTTTTTCCGCGCGCGCCAGCCGGCGGTCCGCCACTTCCTTCTGGATCATGACGGTGATCTCGCGCGGCTGCGGCGCTTCGAGAAGGAATTTCTGGATGACCGCGGAGGTGATGGCATACGGGAGGTTGGCGACGAGGACGTAATCCCCAGACGCGCCGAACAACGCCGCGATCTCCGCATTCGACATCGCGAGCGCATCGCCTTCGCGCAGCGTGAATCGCTCGTCATCGCCGAACCGCTGCCGGAGCAGGACGCAGAGCCGCAAGTCGAGCTCCGCCGCCACGACGCGGGCGCCGCGTTTCAGCAGCGCCTCCGTCAGGATGCCGGGCCCCGGGCCGATCTCCAGCACATGCGTGTTTTTTTCCACGCCCGCCGCGCTAACCATCGCCTCCACGACGGCATCGTCCAACAGGAAATGCTGGCTCCGTCCCCGGATGGGGCGGATGCCGTGCGGATCGAGCAATGCGTGGAGTTCCGCGGGGGTCATGCGTTTTCCGTTACCACCCGCGCGCGCCCGGGCATGAAAAGATAAAACGCGGTCCACAGGCCGGCCAGGACGAAGACGGCGGACCATGCGTCCGGCGTCTTCAGCGGCCACCAGGCGAGAATCGCGGCGGCGGCTGCGACGCCAGCGGCCTTTCCGAGCGCGAGCGCCATTTCATACGAGATGACGCTTTCCATCACGCCTTCGTTCCGCGTCAGGTTGGCTTCGTCGTAGCGACCGGCGTACAGCGGCACGCCGAACATGTTCTTGGAGACGCGATAGAACGAATCCATCATGAACACGCCGAACCCGCCGAGCGTGAACGGGCGCAGCAGCCAGGCGGCTGCGGTGTAGTATGTGCCGCTTCGCAATACGGCAGTGCGGTCCCCTTCGTCGGTGAGGCGACCCACGTACAGGATGACCGCCACGTTGACGAGCATGGCGACGGAAACGATGACGCCGAGCGCGCCCAGATCCGGGATGACGATGGCGATGAACAGCGGCCACGCCACGGCAGCGATCATGTCCTCACCATGTCCGAAGAAAGCCACGGAACCCGCCCAATTGGCGCGTTTGAAGGGACGCTTCATGGCCGCCCAATACGGGAACGGCTGCGGCACGAAGAATTCCGGCGTCTTCAGGAGCGGGACGTTGGAAAGGAGGATGAGCGCGCACGCCAGCAGGAACAGGGTCTTGAATCCGTAGTACGCGATGACGAAACCGCCGAACGCCGGCGCGAGCGTGGTGGCGACGCCGGTCAGCACGATGGACGTGGAGACTTCCCGTCCGCGCTCTGCCCGGCCGCTCCATGCGGCGAAGTCCGCGTGATAGCTCGGCCAATACAGGATCTTCTGGATGACGATGGCGATGAGGGCGATGGCGATGTAGGCGCGATCGAGCGGCATGGCGAGGAGCGCCAGGTACCAGATGATGAGGAACGGCGAACTCAAAAGCATGGTGCGCTCGTTCCCCCTTTTCCGACTGATGCGTCCGCCCACGGGGAGGAAGAAGAAATAGATGGCGTAGAGCGCCGCGTAGAACGTCAGCGTCTGCGGGATGGTGAAACCCACCACGACGTGCAGGTAGATCGGCTCGAACAGCATGATGGCATGCGTGGCGAAATCCTGGATGGTCTTGGAAACGAAAAGTTCGCGCACCTGTTGCGACGGGTGCGGTGCGAAGTAATGCTCGACGTAATGGGTCAGGCTGGAGTTCATATGTTTTTCGCACCGCGAACGCGCACGCTTCCCTGACGGATGACTTCCACTGTATCACGACGCATGCGGATGATGGTGGATGGCGGGCGTTTCTTCAGCGTACCGGCGCTCAGGAGGAGATCCGGCCTTTTCGACGCGGGCCGGGAAGCGAAGGCGCTGATGATGTCCCTAGGAGCGTAGATTGCTGCATCGCCGGAAAGGTTCGCGGAAGTCGACGTGACCACGCCGCCGGCAGCGTCCGCCACCGCGCGCGCCCATGCGGAGCGCGGCACGCGGACCGCGGCATCGCGCTTGCCGGACAACCCGTGCAGCCGGCGCTTTCCGACGCGCGCGGCGCGCTTCAACGGCAGGATGATGGTAAGCGCGCCCGGCCAATGTTTCCTGGCGATTCCAGCGGCGGCACCGGCGAGCGTCAGCACGCGTGCCACGGCCGCCACCGATGCGGCGACGAGCGGCAGCGGCTTAGAGCGCGGCCTATCCTTGATGGCGTACACGCGAGCCACCGCGCGCGCGTTCCGTGGATCCGCCGCCAGGCCGTACGAAGTCTCGGTGGGAAACGCGACCACTCCCCCGGCCGCAAGGACGCGCCGCGCTTCTGCAAGCGCGCGTACGGGAACGCGATACCTTGGCACGTTTAGGACGCGCATTATGGAAGGCGCTTCTGGGCGCGGTTATTTCTTTGCCGCAGCCTGACCGGTGGCCGCGCCGCCGGATGACATCTGCGACCGCAGCCACGCCTCCACGAACGCATCGAGGTCGCCGTCGAGCACGTCCTGCGTCTGCACCGTCTCGTATTTGGTGCGGTGATCCTTCACGAGCTGATACGGGTGCAGCACGTACGATCGGATCTGGTTGCCCCATTCCGCGGACGTGAATTCGCCGCGGAGCTTCTTCTTCTCGGCATCGCGTTCCGCCAGGTATCGCGCATGGAGGCGCACGCGCAGGATGCGCATGGCGGTCTCCTTGTTCTGCGTCTGCGAGCGCTCGTTCTGGCACGTCACCACGAGACCGGTCGGGATGTGCGTGATGCGCACGGCGGAATACGTGGTTTGCACGCCCTGTCCGCCGTGACCGCCGGCGAGGTACGTGTCGATGCGGATGTCCTTGGGATCGATGACGATCTCCTTCACGTCGCCAAGATCCGGGAGCACTTCAAGAAGCGCGAACGACGTCTGACGCAATTGATCGGAGTTGAACGGCGACAGGCGCACCAAGCGATGCACGCCCGCTTCGGCTTTCATGAAGCCGTAGGCGAAGCGGCCCTCCACGGAAAACGTGGCGCTCTTGATGCCCGCTTCCGTGCCACGCGACTCGTCGAGCAGCGTCACCTTCCAGCCTTTGCGTTCGGCGTACCGGAAGTACATGCGGAGCAGCATCTCCGCCCAATCCTGCGCGTCCGTTCCGCCCGCGCCCGCATGGATGGCAAGGATGGCGTCGGACTCATCGTATTCGTCGCCCATCATGGTGGCGAATTCGAGTTTGGCAAAATGCTTTGCAAGTTCCTCCAACTGCTTATCCGCGTCCTTTCCCGCCTCCGCGTCGCCTTCCTCTTCCGTCAGCATCGCGAAATCGAAAAGCTCGTTCGCGTCATCGCGAAGAGCTTTCCATTCCGAAAAATACTCCTTGAGTCCGGCGAGCTTGCGGCTTACCTTCTGCGCATGCGCCTGGTCTTTCCAGAAATCGGGCTGCTGCGTCTCCCATTCCACGGCCTCGATCTCGGTTTTGGTCTTGTCCAGGTCAAAGCAACCCCCAGGCGCCGGAGATCTTTTCGCGGAGTTCTTCGATGGCCTGGAGGCGGGAATTAGGCATGGGGACGGAGGTCAAAAGGTTGAAAGGGGGAAAGGGGGAAAGGGCGCGGCATGACGGCACACCGCGACGGCGGGGCGCTACAACTTGATGCGCTGCGCGTATTGGCCGACGATGGGCAACACCCACTTCTCGCTCTTGTAGGTGCGATACGCGGCGACGAGCGAAACGACGATGAGCGCGAAGGTGAGCATGTCCCCGGCATTGCGGTTCCAGAAGAGCATGCTGGCCAGGACCTCGAGCGCGAACATCACGATGCCCTGACGGAGGTGGAACAGCACGAACTCGTCGTGGTGCTTGTCCATCAGGAGCGGGATGAGGAAGAGGATCCCGAGGTACGAGAGCATCGCCATCACGTGATGCGGCTCTTCGTGCGCGTGCA
>JBEEJS010000032.1:0-6580 GCA_041169025.1 Candidatus Parcubacteria bacterium | reverse complement strand
CGATGGTCGTGATCGCGCCGGACTGCCAAGACGCGTACGCGGTGGCGCTCACCGTGTCGCTGCCACCCTTGGAGAAGTCCACGCTGTACCGCGGCGCGGAATCCGGGCCGGTGCCCGCGGTCCCCGAAACGGTGGGGCTGCCGAATCCTTCGCCGGTGATGGTGACGCTCTTGCCGGGGCGTCCGTTGTCCGGGGAAATGGAACAGATGCCCGGGCGGGACGGCTCGTTCGTCACGAAGAACATCAGGTCGTCGTTGGACGACTTGAACGGCGCGGGAGTGGTCAGTTTGATCTTGTACGGCGTGCCGGGAAGCGGGCTGATGCCCATGAGCGAACCGTCGGTATAGGCGCTCGGGACTTTCACGGTCACGTAGTTGTCCTTCCAGTTGTCGCTGCAGACCGGGTCGAGCGCGAGCGCCTTGTTGGTGCCGTTCTGGAACCAGACCGAACCCTTGAGGCGGCCGAAGCCGGTGCCTTGGATCGTCACGTAGGAACCGACCGGACCCGACGTCGGCGAGAGCGTCACGATATGCGGCGCACTGGACGCGCCCGTTCCGCCCGCGCCGGAGTTCACGGAGAACTGCACGGTGTTCGATGTCTTGCCGTTCACCGTCACGGTGAGCGGATACGTCTTGTCCTCCGCGGCCGGCACCATCATGGTCACCTTGGACGCCGTCCAACCGCCGGTGCTCACCGTCGGGTTGAACGCGCCCATCGCCACGCTGCTCGAACCGACGGCGTCACCGAAGCCGGCACCCTGTATGTAGAACTCCGCGCCGGGAGCGGCGGACTTGGGGTTGGCGAAACAGATGCCCGGGAGCACCTCGCCGTTCACGTTGAACGCGCCGAGGTTCGGACCGCGGTCATCGTTGGAATCGTCGGACTGACTGGCGGCGGTGGTAATGCGAATGGGGCCGGTGAGCGCGCCCGCAGGCACCGCGACCACGATCTGCGTCGGAGACCAGGCATCAGGCATGCAGGAGGTGGCGGTCTTGTCGTCCGCGGCCCCGTCGCCACCGAGGAACGTCACCGTGCCCGGCGAGGAACCGAGGAACCGGCCGGTGATGGTGATGAGCGCGCCGGTACCGGCTGCCTGCGGTCCGATGGCATCGATGATCGGCTTGTCCTCGCACTTGCCGGACGCGCCGCAGTAGCCGGACGCGCATTGCGAAGCGTTCGTGCATGAACCGCCGGAGCACGCGCCACAAGCGCCACCGCAATCAACGCCAGTCTCCCCTTCCTTGTCATCTTTGATGGCGTTGCAGCAGTTTGCCGGCGCGACGGTGAAGGCCAGTTCCGATGGTGAGGAAGTCTGCGGGACGCCGTCGGACGCTGTGGAAGTGATGCGATGCGACCCGGCATTGAGCGTCGCAAGATCAGCGAACACGCCGCCGGAAAAGCCCTTGGACGGACTGCCATTCACGACATTGGACGCCGGAGCGCCGCCGTCATCGATGAGTCCCGCGGTGCCGCCGTCGAGCAGGAAGTCGATGCCTGCAACCATGTAGTCATCCTGGGCGCTCGCGTGTACCGGAATGGGTGCCGTGCCGCAGAACGAAGGCGGCGATTTGGGTGCGTCCACGGAAACGGTCGGTGCGGATGCATCGCGCTCGTCATTGAACGCCGCCGCGCGGTCACAAAGGTCGCGCTGCGCTTTCGGTGAACTGATGTCGCCGGCCTCCCCCGCGGGCATGAACGGACAAACGAGCGTACGTCCGTTGGCGTCGCGGATGGCGCTTCCCTGCACGCGGATCCAGTACCAGAAATTCCCCTCGAAGTCCGTGGGGTTGGCGCCGGCGGTGGCATCCGGGTGGAAGATGATCTTGTTGCCTTCCACGGTGCGCGTTCCGGTGATGGGCTGTCCGCAGGAAGATGCGGTGAACGCCTGGGCCACTCCGCTGCCGTTCACCCGAGCATTGCACTTCCGGACCTCCACCGACGCCGGCGTCACGCTGCCCGCCGCCACGCCCGCGTTGAGCCAGACCGCGAGCGCGTAGTTCTTCGGCCAACCTTTGCCGTCCGTGCCCGGACCGGAAGGCACCACGTTGGTCACGCGGAATCCGCCGGAGCCGCCGGTTCCACCGCCACCGAGCGAACAGGTCTGACCCGTGGGACAGCCGCCCGCCCCACCGGTGAGTCCCCCGCTCACGTTCACGCCGAGTGCGCTGAAGACGAACGCCGCGATGGCGTATGCCATCATGATGATCACCAGGCCGATGGTGGCACTCACCATGGTCTGCTTGGCTTTCTGGACCTTCTCCTGATCGCCCTGCGAGATCATGTACTGGTAGCCGCCGTACATCATCAGGATCACGGCGAGCAGCCCGAGGAAACCCAGGAAATACCGGATGATGTTCGAGATGAGCGTGCGGATGTCCGTGGTGGTGAGCCCGATGGACGCCGCCTTGTCCAAGCCAAGGTCCTGCGCGAACGCCGGAAGCGCCGGATGCAGCGCGAGCACGGCCAAAACGCCAAGCGCGGCCGCGGTTGCAGCCGTGCGAGCGTAAGGGCGGATGTACCTGAACATGCTCATGCGAAGGTGTTATGGGGTAGGCGTCGGATTCGGCGCGCAGACGGAGAGGAACGACGCGTCCGTCTGACCGGAGCGGTTGCAGCAGGAGTTCTGACCCGGACCGAGCGTGCACTCCGGCGCGCCGGGATCCGTCTGGAACTTGCTCGGCCAGAAACAGTTCTGCTTGGCATCCTTGATCTTGGCGCGCGCGACCGGCAGATATGCCGGGATGTCCGCCGGATACGCGTTGATGTCCGCTTCAGTATAGCCGAGGTCGTTCGCCGTGAGGAACGGCGTCACCGGGTGAAGAAGCGCGATGCGGGTCACCTTCCCGCCGTTGGCGTCATCGACGAGCGTGCTGTCGAGGTAAAACCCCGGCGCGTCGAGTTCGGTGCACGGGCAGCTGGCCGCGGTGCAGGCCTGCGTGCCGGTCTTGGCGCACTCATGCGAGCGCAGGACGATGGTGGAGAACGGGTCCTTGTACGCGCCGCGCTTCTCGTCGAAGCTGCCGGTGCGCATGGACGTGGTGCTCATCACCTTGCTCCAGGTCATGACGATCTCGGTGTCGACGGGGACGGTGGACGGCCCCACGGGATACGCGGCGCTCGTCGGCGGCGGCACGGGCGGATCGACGGCGCGGAGCACGGGAACGGTGAGGTCGATATCGGAGCCGACGACGAACGCCCAATGCGCGGTGTCGGAGACGGTGGCCAGGTCCTGCTGTGGTTTGTTCAGGTCGAACATGTCCGCGCGTCCGGCGTTCTGCGTGCCGCCCGGCGGACCCTGCTGGCCCTGGGCGCTGCCGTCGCGGTTGCCATCCATGGAGTTGCCGCTCATGTCGACCACGCCGTTGTTCGCGATGGATGCCGGCGGTTCGGTGCCGACGGATGCGGCGCGGGCGATGACCTCCAGGCGTACGTTCTTCGGAAGGCAGTACACCGGTTCGCCGCAAGAGTTCTCCGTCACGCCTTCGCAGGGCGCCGCCGGCGTGAACTCCACCGTGCGGTAACGGTTCCCGACGACGAACGTCCCAGGCACCACTCCTTCTTTGCCGCCGTTGAAGGTGCATGACTGGCCAGCGATACAGGTGGCGCGGACCTCAACGAGGTTGAATCCCCCGCCAGCGCCGAGCGTGCCGCTCACAGTGGATGGATCGACCGACTCGCTGAAGTAGATCTGGAGCAGCTGGTTGCGGTCGAGCACGTTGGAGCCGGGCACGGGCGACGTCTCCGGAATCACCTGCGTGATCTTCGGCGGAGTCGTATCCATGGTGGTGCCGGTGGTGAACGACCAGAAGTAGCCGCCGTCAGCGGCGGCCGTGGGGAACGCCGGATCTTGCTGGGCTTTCTTCGGATCGGCGGTCTCACTCCAAACCTTCACGCCAGTGACGCCGCCGCGGAAGGCGACGCGGTAGTTCACGTCAGCGGTCGCGGATCCGAGCGGCTGCACGGGCTTGATGGTGACGGTCTGCGATTGCGGCGCGGAAAACGCGGGGGTGACCGGCGTGGCGTATGCCGTCGGAGCGGGGTCGGTGAGCGCGCCGGCATTAGGATAACGCGCGGTGAATTGCTGATCGGCCGTGCCGTTCCCCGCTCCCGCCATGGCGGCGTTCGGGATGATCTTCACGTTGTCGGCGTTGAGCGTGAGCACGGTAGCCGCGGTGATCTTCGTGCCACCGGTGGCGCATGGCGCGGCACCCGGGCAGAGTTCGTCATCGGCCACGTCGTACGTGCCCTTGTCGTCGTAGTTCTTGAAAACGGTGGAGAGTACCAGCGGCTGCTTGAACGTGGCGCTGATGCGCGTGTTGCGCGGCACGTCCTTCTGCCCCGGCTCCGGATAGACGTACTCGACGATGCCGTTGCCGAGCGCGGTACCGCGGTTGCCTCCCAAATACGAATCGAACCCGGCCGGACCGCCACCGCTCACCAGGCCGCCGATGCCGCCGTTCGCGGCACCGAGCGCGGAGATGATGAAGTAGGTGATGGAGAACGCCGCGGAAATGATGCCGAGGCCGATGACGGCGTTCGTCAGGATACCCTTGGCGCGCTTCACCTGTTCCGGATTCCCTTGCGCGGTCATCCAGATGAACCCGGCGTAGATGATGAGCACCACGATGACGACGCCGAGCAGTCCGAATACGGTGTACAGGATGCGGCCCACCAGTTCCGGCAGGCTGACGGTGGTGAGACCTATGGACGTGGCGAACTTCAGGCCGTTGGAGGCGATGTCCGGCTTGGCTGCGGTCGTGGGCGCGACTGCCTGTGCCATGGCGGCCAGCGGCGCGGCCATGCCGAGCGCGCCGACAAACAAAACGCCAAGCGCACGTTTCATGGCGCCTGGAACGCGAATGACGGTGTCCGTGAAAAGCCTGCGCATGGAGCGGCTGCTGGGGACATCTTTATAAGAAGATGATAGCACGTTTTGAGGCGGAAGGGGTGGGCCCAGAAACGCAAAGCGCCCAGCCTGGGGGCCGGACGCCTTTTTCCTTTATTCTTGAGGGCTGGTGCAGGAACTACTTCCCTGCCAAAGCCTCCTTTACCGCCCCCATTACCTTCCCACCGTCCGCCTTCCCCTTGGTTTCGGCGGTCACGGCCCCCATGATCTTCCCGAAGTCCTTGGCCGTCACCTCCCCCATCCCGCCGATGATGCGGGCGATGACCGCCTTGAGCTCGTCATCGGAAAGCTGCTGCGGCAGGTACGCCGTCAGGACCGCCATCTCCCCCTTGGTCTTCTCCACGAGGTCGGCGCGTCCGCCGGTGGTGAACTGGTCGAGCGCGTCCTTCAGCTTCTTCATCTCCTTGCCGACGATGTCGATGACATCCGCTTCCTCAAGCGTCTTCCGGCTATCCACCTCGATCTGCTTGATTGCAGAGCGGAGCATGCGGAGCGCCTCCATGGCGCTCGTGTTCTTGGCTTTGAATTCCTTTATGTAATCGGCTTCGATGCGTTCTCGGGTGGTCATAGGCGTTACGGTGATGCGATGAGTAAGGTCCTGCCCAGTATGCCACGCCATGCGGCGTCATGGAACACCGCGCGACGGGGTCCGGGCGTGGGCAAAAACAAAGACGGCCCTTTCGGACCGCCCTTGCGTCTTAGCGCCGCTTCCCGCGCTTCGGTTTGAAATCTTCCTCGGTCGCCTGACCGGACTTGATCAGGTATTCGCGCTTGGCGCGGAGGAATTCGCGACGGAGAGCGCCCGCGCGGATCGCGGTCTTGCTCTTGTCCTTCGCGTGGTAGCGGATCTTCTTGACCTGCAGAATCTTTCCGCTGTCCTGAACCTTGCGGCTGAACCGGCGAAGCAGGCTTTCGAAGCTCTCTCCCTTTTTGCGTTTTACTTCAGCCATAATATCCACCTCTCTTTCTGTAGCTCGACGCCGTACTGGACGGCGGAGCGTTAAGGATGTCGTGGGCGGAGGATACCCTTTTTTGCCGTACCCGTCAACCCTCGTTTCCCGCCTTATTCATGGGGTTCATCCCCATACCGGCACCCTGCACTTGACGCTTCCAGGACCGTTCCGGTAAGAACTTGCCGCGCCTAAACCACCCGCGCTATCATGACACCGATATGCATGCCGAGAACGCCATCCTCAAGGCGATTAAGACGCTTGGAAACGACCTTCGTACCGAAATGTACGCCGGCTTCGGCGAGCTCCGCCGCGACATGGATTCCGGATTCAAGGAACTCCGCCGCGACATGGAGGATGGTTTCGCCCACGTCGCGGACCAATTCGTCCACGTGGATGAACGTCTCGACGGCATTGATGGCCGTTTGGATAAGATGGCCGCGCGATTCGACAAAACGGACGCCAAACTCGATACCTTCGCCACCCGCGCCGAATTCCAGAAGATGCACTTGCGCCTCACGACGGTGGCGGACGGGCACGGCGTCCTGCTGAAGCGGATGAGCCGCGTGGAGCGTCGGGTATTCGGCGCGGCGTAACGTGGCGGCCGCGCATATCGGCGCACGCGGCGAAATCAAAAAACCGAAAGCCCGTCTCTCGCGAGACGGGCTTTTTCATTTCATCGGTTTCGCCGAGGACGTTACGCCTTCCCCAGCTTCTTCTTCAT
>JBEEJS010000031.1:0-3953 GCA_041169025.1 Candidatus Parcubacteria bacterium | reverse complement strand
CTGCTCAAGATGCTGCTCCACCGAATCACATCGTGGTTATGGGACGAGCGACGGCTGATACTGCATCCGCGTAAGTTCGAAATAAGGAAGCTCTCGCAGGGCATCGACTTCTTGGGATATGTCACGTTGCCGAATCATCGGATGTTGCGGACGAAGACGAAGAAGAGGATGCTCGGCAGGGTCAATGGCAAAAACGTCTCGTCATATCTTGGCGTGCTCAAGCAATGCGAAGGATACGCGCTGAGGAAGGCCATTGTGCGCAAGGCGACGATGCCTCGAAAATAAGGGGAATCGCAAATCAAAGGCAAAGGGTTCTTCGCCTTGAATATCCAAGAGAAAAGCTCTATCCTTCACCTATCGTTCGGAACTCGAACCATCTTTGGCATAGCCTATGAAACTCCCCAAGAAGCGCTATCTCATCATCGGCGCCATCGTCCTCGTTATCGGGGGCGTCGTTTTCGCTGCCACCCGCCCCAAGACCACCACCTATGAAACCGCCGTCATCGACAAGGGTTCCGTGATCCATGAAATCACCGTCACTGGTTCGGTGGCGCCGCTCAAGAAGATCTCGCTGCAGCCGGAGGTGTCCGGGCGCGTGACGAAGATCAACGTCATCGAGGGCGCGGAGGTGAAGGCGGGGGATGTGCTGCTTGAGATCGATTCGCGCGACGCCGCCGCACGCGCCGCATCCCAGAAGGCCGCGGTCGATTCGGCGCAGGCGCAACTCGCGCAGCTGACGGCCGGTGCCACGGTGCAGGAGCTGGCGCAAGCCCAGTCCGCGGTTGCCACCGCGCAGAGCCGGTATGACGCGTCGGTCGCCGCCAAGGCGGACGCGCAAACCGCGTACGGCAACGTGCAGGCCAAGGCGGACTCGCAGATCTCCAGCAAACTGGACGCGCTGTTCCTCGGATACGATGACGCGCTCACCGCCGCGCGCGACGCCGTGGAACGCCAGACCAGCGCCATGTTCACCACCAACGATTTCCTGACCTTCGGCACCATCAACGCCGTGGCGGAATCCGCGGCCACGTCTTCGCGCACGGTGGCCAAGGGCAAGCTCTCGAACATGGACATGCTCGTGGCATCGGCAAAGGCGAACCGGAACGCGCAGGCCGCGCTCGATGCGTACTCCGCCATCGCCGCGGATGTCAGTGCGGTGAAAGCGCATCTCGTCGCTTGTCGCACCGTGCTGGGCTACACCTCAGGCGTTTCTTCCGCCACGCTCTCCACCTATCAATCCAACGTCGGCACGTCGCTCTCCGCGCTTGATGGCGCGCTGCAATCACTGCAGTCCGATCAGGCCGCGCTCGACCTCCAGGTCCGAAGCAACGACAGCGACACCTCCACCTCAAAGGCCGCGCTCACCAGCGCCGGATTCGCAGTGGACACCGCCCAGCGCGCGCTCGATCAGGCCAAGGCGGACCTCACGCTGAAGCAGACCGGCACGCGCCCCGAAGCGCTCGCCGCTCAGCGCGCCAACGTGGCCGCGCAGCAGGCGACGCTGGACGGCCTGTACGCCACGCTCGCCAAGTACCGCCTCGTCGCGCCGCTCGACGCCACCGTGACGGGCGTGAACATCAACCTCGGTGAGACGACGCAGCCGGGCAAGGCCGCCGTGGAACTCAACTCGCACGGCCAGTTCGAGATCGTCGCCAACGTGTCCGAAGTGGACATCGCGCGCGTGCAAGTGGGGCAGCCGGTGGACATCACGCTCGACGCGTTCCCGGCCACGCAGCACTGGTCCGGCAAGGTGAGCTTCATCAACCCGTCGGAGAAAGTGGTCGAGGGCGTCATCTTCTACGAGACGAAATTCGTCTTCGACAAGGAGGATCCTGGCATCCGCTCCGGCATGACCGCCAACCTTTCCGTGCAGACGGACAAGCGCGACGACGTCGTCCGCGTGCCGCTGCGCGCGCTCAAGGAAAAATCAGGCAAGCCGTACGTGAGCCTCATGGGCGCTGGCGGGAAACCCGCGGACCGGGACATCTCCGTCGGCGTGGAGAACAGCCAGTATTCGGAAGTGCTTTCAGGACTGAACGCGGGCGACACGGTGGTCGTGGGGAGCGTCACCAAGTAACGCCACATCCATGACCGCCGTCATCCAACTGAAGGACGTCATCAAGGAGTACCAGCAGGGCGAGACGGTGATCCGCGCGCTCGACGGCATCAATCTCACGGTGGAGAAGGGGGATTTCGTGGCCATCATGGGACCGTCGGGTTGCGGCAAATCCACGCTCATGCACACGCTGGGCTTTCTTGATCGTCCCACCTCCGGCCAATACCTGCTGGACGGCCACGATGCCACCACGCTTTCCGAGGACGAGCGCGCCGCCATCCGCAACCAGAAAATCGGCTTCGTCTTCCAGGCGTTCAACCTGCTCCCGCGCACCAGCGTGCTGGAGAACGTCTTGCTGCCCACGACGTACGCGAAGGGCGTGGACGCGGCCAAGGCGCGCGAGCGGGCGCTCATGCTGCTCGCGAAGGTGAACATGTCGCACCGCATCAACAACAATCCCAACCAGCTTTCCGGCGGCGAGATGCAACGCACGGCGATCGCGCGGGCGCTCATCAACAGCCCGTCCATCATCCTGGCGGACGAACCCACCGGCAACCTGGATTCGCGCACCACGGAGGAAGTGATGCAGATCATCGAGGAACTGAACCGCGAGGGTAACACCATCATCCTGGTGACGCACGAGGACGACATCGGGCAGCGGGCCAAGCGGATCGTGCGCATGAAGGACGGCAAGGTGGTCTCGGGCGGCTAGGGCGTTTAACGGCGGCGCGTCCTCCGTGGCGCGGCGCACATCCATGACTTTCCTTCGCGACTACCTGTATTCGCTGCGGTCGCTCGCCGGGGCCAAGAGCCGCACGGCGCTGACCATGCTGGGCATCATCATCGGGGTGATGTCCACGCTTGCGGTGTCATCCATCGGGCAGAGCGCGCAGAAGCTGGTGGTGGACCAGGTGTCGTCGTTCGGCACGAACCTGGTGGGCGTGCTGCCCGGCGGAAGCAGCGACAACGGGCCGCCAGCCATCGCGTTCGGCATCGTGGTCAAGACGCTCACCGTGGATGACGCCAAGGCGATGGCCGCGCTCCCGCACGTCCTGGCAGGCACGCCGTACGTGCGCGGCACCATGTCCGTGACGTACCGGCAGAACTCCGAGACGGTGCCGGTGCAGGGCGCGAGCGAGCGCCTTCCGGAAGTGGAAGACGTGAAGATCGCCAGCGGGCGCTTCTTCAACGAGGCCGAGGCGAGCGGGTTCGGGCGCGTGGCGGTGCTCGGCGCCAAGGTGGCGGAGGACCTGTTCCACGGCGAGGATCCGCTCGGGCAGCGCGTGCGCATCAAGGACGTGACGTTCGACGTCATCGGCGTGACGCAGAAGCGCGGCGGGTCGCTGTTCCAGGACCAGGACGGCGCGGTGCTGGTGCCGTTCAGCACGGCGCAGCGCGTGCTCGTCGGCATCGACTACGCGCAGTTCGCGCGCGTGAAGGTGGACGACGCGGCGAACATCCCGGAAGTGAAGCTGGCCATAGCCGATCTCTTACGCCAGCGCCACCACATCCGCGACAAGTCCAAGGACGATTTTTCCGTACGCAGCACTGATCAGGCGGCGGGCATCCTGGGCAACGTTACCGGCGCCATCAAGGGCTTCCTGTACGCGGTGACGGCCATCTCCTTGCTCGTGGGCGGCATCAACATCATGAACATCATGTACGTCTCGGTGCGGGAGCGCACCAAGGAGATCGGCCTCCGCAAGGCGCTCGGCGCGCGGCGCGGGCGCATCCTGTTGCAGTTCCTCTTGGAGAGCGCGACCATCGCGTTCGGCGGTGGCGTCATCGGGGTGCTGCTGGGATCGGGACTCGCGGTGCTGGCTTCGGCGGTGGTGAACGGGCTCGGGTATTCCTGGACGCTCATCATCATGCCGTCGGCGGTCTTCGACTCCATGTC
>JBEEJS010000030.1:0-6797 GCA_041169025.1 Candidatus Parcubacteria bacterium | reverse complement strand
CGTGACCATGGCAGGATTGACAAAAGCGCGGGTTGAGGCGACCATGTCCGCAGACGCACGTTTGGAGGCGACATGAGCACATTCGACAAGTACGCGACACCGGAACAGCAGTCGCAGGTTGCGGCCGCGCTTGCCCAGGAAGGCTATGCCGTGAGGATCGTCCAGCACGGCGGTTGGGGCGGCGGGACCGAATACCGCATCCGACGCGGACCGGAACGGGCCGACCGCATGCTCAACCAGGCGGTCATCGCTGCGACCATCGTCCTGTGCATCCTGTCCACCATCTTCCTTCGGAAGGACGGACTCTACCTGACGCTCGACGGTTTCGGCGCTATGATCATTGTCGTCGCTCTGGTGAACCTCCGCGCCGTGTTCTCTGCGCGCTTCATACTGCATGACAACGAGCCCGTCTGGAAACTGCTGGACGCCCGTGGGTCGCGATACGAAACCACCGACGTCGCGGAACTGCTCCATGAGAAATCAGGGGTCCGCGTGGATCTCTCGTCTTGAACGAAAGGCCGGCATCATGCCGGCCTTTTTTCCTATGCCGCCACGCCGCGCGTTTCGGCACGCAGCATTGACAGACGCGTCTTGTGATGCTAGCCTCATCCCGACCTTCGCATCTCGTCAGGAGTACCCATGACATTACACCACCAGCGCACCGCCGATCCGGCGACGGCGCTCTCCCCCATCGACATCGTCAGCAGGTTCCGCAAAGAAGGTTACGTGGCCGTCATCAAGGAAGATCCGGAGATCGGCAGCTATTGCCAAGTGACGCGTCAGGCGGATGCGGAGTTTCCCATCCTGCGTCACGTACCATCCCGTTCGCTGCGCAAGGTGGCGGACATCGTCGTCTCCGCGCTGGCGAAGGTGCTCAAGGCCTACGTCGTCGTGATCCAACTGGAGCCCGACGGCCCGGTATGGATGGCATCGGAGTTCCACGCGACATCGAAGCAGGAACGCGCTCAACTGCGACAAGCGGTGGAGCGGGCGTTCAAGAAAGGGATGTTCTTCCTCGAATGATTCCGAAAGGGTCGGCAGGCTGCCGCCCTTTTTTCATTTGTCAGGGTGCGTTCACGGCCGTCCTTTGGACGCCCGCACCTCCACCCCCGCCGCCGTGAAGCGCGCCGTCACCGTCCCATCCTGATCCGTCCTGTACACCCGCGCACCCAGCGCGTTCAGCCGCTGGATGGTGGACCACGCCGGATGATGATAGTCGTTCTTCGCGCCGACGGAGATGAGTGCGTACTCCGCATGCACCGCCTGCAAGAACGCGAGCGTCGAGGAGTACCGGCTGCCGTGGTGCGCCACTTTCAGGATGTCCGCATGCACGTCCGCGCCATGCGCCAAGAGCCACGCCTCCACCTCCGCCGTAGCGTCGCCGGTGAGGAGCGCGCTGTGGCCACCCGTATCCATGCGCATCACCACTGAAGACGCGTTCTTGTCTGCGGCAGTGAGGACGTGCGCGCGGTCCGCCGAACCGGCCGGCGGCGGGTAGAGCACCGCAAGATGCACGCGCGGCGAAAGATCGAACGCGTCACCCGCGCCAACCTGTGTCACCTCCGCGCCGGACCACGCCACTGCCGCCAGGAACGACTGATACTCCCCCTTGTCCCCGTCCGCGCGCCCGAGCATGATTTTTTTCACATGATAACGCGCCAGCACGGGAATGAGCCCGGCGTAGTGATCCATGTGCGGATGCGTCAGCACCATCTCCTCTATGGTGCGGTCGAACAGCGGCATGGCATCACCGAGTCCGGCGAGTACGGCGTTATCGGGCCCGCCATCGATGAGCAGTTGATTCGAGCCGTCCTGGATGAGGATAGCGTCACCCTGGCCGACATCGAGCGCACGCAGCGTCACCGCGTCCCCTTCCGGCATGGCGGCACGCACGAGGACGCCCGCGAGTACGGCAAGAAGCGCCAGCGCGGGAAGGAAGCGGCGCGCAATGCGGTTCATGCGGCGCAGTCCAGGACGGCGCCGCCAATTCAGCGGGTCGCCGGTTTGCGCAGGGTGAACCATAGGAGAAGGATTGGCACGTATAATGCGAACGCCGCCGCGGTGCCGATTTGCAGAGGCAGCGACGGTACCGCGCCCGACCACCACGACACCACGGCCCGCATCAGCCGCAGCGCAGCGCCTGCAGCCACCGCCGGCGGCACGCCGAGCGGCGCGTACAGCGAAGCGAACATCACGGCAAGCGCGCCAGTCGCCGTCGCAAAAGGAATCAAAGGCGCGATCATCACGTTTACCGCCGGCGCGGTAAGCGACAACGAACCGAAGTCATGCAGCATGATTGGCAGCGTGGCGACGATCGCCCCCAAGGTCTCGCCGAGCGCGTCGCGCACGCCTTTGAAGGGAATCCACGTCATGCGTTCGCCGAACGCGCGGCCGAACATGGATAGGCCCATGACCGCGGCAAACGACAAGCGGAAGCCGACGTCGTTCCGGAGCGAGAGCGGATCCAGTGCAAGCATCAGCGCCGCGGCGAGGAGCAGGCCGCCGAGCGCGTTCCCTTTCCGCCCCAGCGCCGCCGCCACCAATCCGGCGCCGCCCATCAGCGCCGCCCGCAGCACCGGAGGATCCGCGCCCGCCAGGCCAGTGAAGACGGCAATCCCCACGGCAGAGAGCACTGCCGCCCGCCGCCGCGCCAGCCCGCAAATGCACAGCGCGAGCACCAACGTGTCCGCGACCAACATCACGTTGTATCCCGACACCGCGAGTACATGAGACGTGCCGGTGTTGCGGAAGTCCTGCGTGAGCTGCGGCGGCACTCCGGCCTTGTCACCCACGAGCAAGCCGAGCTGCAGCGACGCGTCCGGTTCAGGCAGCAGTCCTCGCACCACCGCACGCAACCGGCCGCGCAGGAAATACAGCGGATGGAATCCGCCATGGCCAACGGCACGCAGCGGCCCGTCCGTGGAGCAGAACCCCTGACGCGGATCGGCGCCCTTCCAGCAGCGCCATTCCACCACGTCTCCTTCGGCGATGCGGTTGTCGGCGTCGGCGAGAACGCGGAAATCGCCGACGATGCGCTCGGTACCTGGCACCAAAGTACCTGCCTCTTTGGGGACACCTTTGTCGCTCAAGCGCGCCGCCGCGCTCGGCGCGAGAGCATGCGCGCCACCAACTTCCACCGTCATCTTCGTCCCCTTCCGCGCCGGTTCGCGAGTGACCATGCCATGGAAAACCGTGCCCGCTGCAAACGGCGCGGGGTCAGGCATGGCGGCGTCGAAGCGCCAGAGCGCGCAGGCAACAACCAGTGCCACGATGACGCACAACTGCGCACGCCGCCGTCCCCGCATGAGCGCGAATGCTGCCGTGCAACAAGCTGCTACCAAAACCCACACCCCGCTCGCCAACCACCGCCGCTCATCCCAAGCATGCGCAAAAACCGCCAGCACGAAGGAGCCCGTGCAGCACAGGAGCGTTTTGGACGGTGAAGCGGTGGCGCGTCCGACCGCGCGGCCGAGCGAATGTAAAAACGAATCAAGCGGCATACGGCCGCACCCTCATAGCACGCGCCGTAAAAAAGACGCAAGCCCAAAAGAAAGGCCCCCGCGAATGCGGGGGCCAGGATGGTCAGCGACTGAACGGCATGCAGACCTTCGACTTGATGTCGAGGAAGCGCAACTTGAGCGTGCGGCGTTCGCGAGGAACCATGGCGAACGATGGGACGTGCTGCCGAGATTCGCACACCAGCAGTTCGAGATCGCTATCCGTGATGGCCGCCTGACTTGCAGACGAAGGACGACCGAGCCGAACGCGGATGGCTTCATACGCATCGGACAGGTCGGCCGTGCGGATGTTCATCACCGCGATGACGACGAGAATCGCGACGATGACGCACAGGATGATGCCGATCGAGCTGGCATAGGTCAGGGCGAATCTGACGTACCAGGCATGACCCTGGAACGCATGAGATAGGGTCATGACGCCGGCGATGAGGCCGAGATAGAGCGGCGTCAGAAGGATCAACGGAAATCGAGCCAGCATTGGACTGTCACCCGGTTTCTCCGTCCAGAAGTAACCGCCTTCGATGTTGGCCGGCCAGACGAAGTCATACGTCAGCGGATGCAGCACGTGATTCGTCTCAATGCGACGAGGTAACAGCGAAATGCGGACGATGCCGAACAGTAGCGAGAACGCATACTTGAACAGCAATACGATGATCCCCAGCGGATATGCCAGGAAGCGCCGCTTGCGGTACTCGCACTGGTCGGCCGGTTGATGCTTGAACAGCCAGTTTACGAACGGCTCTTCCCAGAAAGGCGCCGTAGCGAAGGATGATGCAGGGACGTCCACCGGCAGCACGGCCTGGCCATGCTCGGCCACCATCAGGGCGATTTCAGCGGGCGGGATCCTTTCCGCATACTCTGCCACCGATGCCGCCGAATGCTCATCAAGCCTCTCTGTCGCCGATCGCAGGTCCTCTTTACAGTTGACCAGCTTCTCACGCGCAAGCTCTGCCGTATTCGAATGCCCATCGCCATCGAAATCCCGGACCGCTTCCTCATACCTCCGGTTACCGCCCGTGGCCTTGTACCGGTTATTCCATTCACCGAGCGTCCCGCCCACGAGCAGACGGGCGAACACGCGGTTCAAACCGGCACGCGCGAACGAGACGTACGCGAGCGGATCCGTCAGCGCCACCACTTGCCGCAGCTCGTGCTGCACGCTCCGCTGGGCCGAACCGTCCGGTGCCGTCACCAGAAGCAGGAACGCCGGTTGACCAGTGAGCTTCTGCGCCGTCTCCCGGTCCAAGCACCAGCTCACGGGCACCGCGCCCGCAATACCGACCAACTGCGTATTGATGTGTAACGTGAGCATCGTATCCACCTCGACTTTCGTTTGGGAAACTGAAAAGACCTCTGGAGAGGTCTTAACAGCTTTTCGCGGAAAAATCAATACCCCTCGTACGGATACCCCTCGTCATCATACTGCTCCGCATGCCCGCCCGCGGACTTCTCATGTCCCACCACCCGCACGTGCCGCTGCGAGATCATCGGCGTCATGACCAGGATTTCCGGCGCGAAGTAGCTCTGCGGCAGCTTGGCCGGGGCACCCTCGCGGCGCACCCAGTGTTCGCCGTCGCCCGTGCCGACCTGCTCGTAGTGCTTCTTGAAGTCCGCGAGCGGGATCACCGAGTCCCAGTACTTGGAGAACGCGCCCTCGTATTTCTCCAGCCCGTTGCGCGCGGCGGTGATGAACGGGATCAGGCAGGTGATGAAGTCCATGTCGCCCACGAAGCTCTCCGTGGGATCCACCTTCATCTCCAAAACGAAGTGCTCCTTGCGGAAGGACAACCGCGGCGTCTCCGGCGTAGGCGTGGCGTACGTGGCGTGGAGGCGGCTCACCCCGCGACGCATCATGCGGGCCGGGCGGTGCTTGTCAAGGAGCTCCATCTCCGCTCGCATCTCCGGATGTCGGAACTCCGGCGGCGGCACGACGATGCCCTCGCGGACGATGCGGTGCAGTTCCTCTCGCGAGGCCTCGCGGTAGACGCTCAAATGCCCCTTCGGCGCGGACGCGAAACCGGCGCCCAGCGCGATGCGCCAGTCGAGTGCACGGCCATCGAAGGCCCGCATCAGTTCACGTACCCGTTCTCCCATACCTTCATTCAAGCACGATTGATACCAGTTTGTCTTTAACCACGATGGTCTTGGCGATGACCCTCCCTTCGAGGAGCGGCGCGATCTTCGCGCTGGCGTATGCGCGCGCCTTGAGGTCCTCTTCGCCGGTCCCCGCCTCAACCTCCATCTTGTCGCGCAACTTGCCGTTCACCTGCACGGCGATGGTCACCGTGGAATCCACGGTCATGGCCTCGTCGTACCACGGCCACGCCGCCTGCAGCGCGAATCCTTCCATACCGAGCACCTTCCAGAGCTCGTCCGCCAGGTGCGGCGCAAACGGCGAGAGCATCGCCACGAACGTCGCAGCAAAGTCGCGCGAACCGCGATTCCCCGCGCTCCACTCGTTGAGCAGCGTCATCATGGCGGCGATGGCGGTGTTGAACTTGAACGCCTCGATGTCGGCACTGACCTTCTTCACGCACTTGTGCAGCGCGCGCATCATCTCCGGCGTGGGTTCCTCGTCACCCTTGTGGCGTACCTCGTGCACCATGGCGTGCGCGCGGTCCAGGAAGCGGCGGACGCCGGAAATTCCCTTGGTGTCCCACGGTTTCTTGTCCTCGAAGTCGCCCATGAACATCTCGTACAGGCGCAACGCGTCCGCTCCCCACTCCTCCACTACGTCATCCGGGTTGATGACGTTGCCGCGGGACTTGGACATTTTTTCCCCGCCTTCGCCCAAGATCAGACCGGGATTCTTCAGCGTCTTGAACGGTTCGTCGAATTTCACCAAGCCGTTGTCGAACAGCACCTTGGTGATGAAACGCGAGTACAGCAGGTGCAGCACGGCATGTTCCGCGCCGCCCACGTACATGTCCACCGGGCACCAGAAGCCGACGGCCTTCGGATCGAAAGCGCGCGTGGTGTCGTGCGGCGAGGCGTAGCGCAGGAAGTACCAGCTGGAATCCACGAACGTATCCATGGTATCGCTCTCGCGGCGGGCCTTGGCGCCGCACTTGGGGCACTGCACGGCATGGAAGTCCTCGCTGCGGGCCAGCGGCGATTCGCCGGTGGGCGCGAAGTCCACGTCATACGGCAGCTCAACCGGAAGCTGCTCTTCCGGCACCGGCAGTTCGCCGCAGTCGTCGCAATAGATGATCGGGATGGGCGCGCCCCAGTAGCGCTGCCGGGAAACCAGCCAGTCGCGCAGGTGGTACTGCGTGCGCT
>JBEEJS010000029.1:0-3506 GCA_041169025.1 Candidatus Parcubacteria bacterium | reverse complement strand
TCAGTATATTCCAATAAAATCAGCGCGTAAACGTACTTATCCACAAAAAATCTCGCTAAACAGCGAGTTTTTTGCGCCTTCAGACCGATAATCAGACCACGGCTAACCTTCTACATCAACTCATCTATCGCACTCTGAAACCCCTTGATCTCCCCCTCCACCGCCGCCTCCACGGACAGCGCGCCGGAAGACGCTTTCATCTTGTCCTTGGCGGCGTGCCAGAAATCCTTGCCCACTTTGGGAGATGCGATCAGCATGGCGGTGAGTTCCGCGCCGGCGGCGGGCTCAAAACGCGAGAGGACGGTCACGAAGGTGGCCACGGCATCGGCGGGGATGCCCTGGGACGAAAGCGCGGTGAGGAGTTGGACGCGAGTCAGGTCTTCCATATGAAGTTTAGAGTTCTGCCGGAGGTTGAGAGATGTCCACGCTGGAGCCGAGTCCTTCCACATGCGCAACGAAGTGCTTCACGCCGTCCACCTCCTGCGTTTCGACTCCCGTGACGGTGAAGCCTTCGATGACGGCGAGTCCGGTGACGCCGGCGTACGTGACGTGATGCTGTTCCACCGTTTCCGTGTCGCCGCTCGGCGTGGCCTCATGCATGGATTGCATGAACCCGCCCTCGTCCTTCTTCACGGCCTTCCCGAGCGTCATCGCCGCTTCCTTGAGCGCGTTGGCCACGGCCTCGTTTTCGCTCGTGCCCCAGCCCACGGTCTGGAAGGCCTGCGCCTTGGCGATGGCATCCTGCTGCTCGGCGGGCGCGGCGTACAGCGTGACGTCGCTCTTAGCGGACTCGTTCACGCGCATGTGCCGTGCCGTGCCGCCTGGACCGGAATCCGCAGCGGAACGGGCGTAGGAGAGCATGGCGGACGATGCGGACACCAGCAGGCGCTTGTCCTTCAGCTTGGCCACGTCTCCGGACTGCAGCCGCAGCTCCGGCAACCGCATTGAGCCCTCCTCCGTCACGCCGTCCACGCGCGTGGTCGCACTGCTGCGCTGGTCATGATACGCCTCTTCGAATCCTGGCACGGCAGCGAACGGCGCCTCCAGGTTGTCGTATCGCTCCTTCATGCGCGCCATGTCCGCCGTGAGCCGGTCCATGCCTTGTTCAATGAGCGCGCTCGGATCCGCCTCCCTATCATACTCCTGCGCCGCCGCCCGTCCTTCCATGGCCCCGGCCAGCGCCCCCGCAAACGCGAACATCGCCGCCAAGCGGTACTTCTCCGCACCGGCCTTGAGCGATTCCAAAAAAGACTTCTCCTTGCTCTCCATGCCGCGCCGCGCTTCAGAGGCGCCGCCTTCGTTGGCCATCTCCGCAGCGGCCGGGTTGAATCCTTCTCGCATATGCAAAAATCTCGTCAGCGCGCGGCGCGAATTAAGACGCCATCGCCCCGAACCACTTCTTCAGCTTGTCCGCCACCTGTCCCACCGGCTTCAGCGAACCCAGCGAGAACCCGCGCCCGCCCGTGTGCGCCGGCGTCTCATCCGCGCCCCACTGCACCAGGCCGATGGCGGTGGTGAAAGCGAGGTCGTTTACGCGGTCGGTAATGCTCGTCATGTTCAGCGGGTAGCCCAAGGAGCACGGCAGCCGCAGCTCCTGCTTGGCCAGGTCCACCAGGCCCGGGAGCTTGGCTCCCCCGCCCGTCAGCACCACGCCCGCCGGCAGCATGCCGCTCTTGCCGATGCGCTTCAGTTCCTTGTCCACCTTCTCCAAGATCTCCTCGAAGCGCGCCTGCACGATCTCCGCCACGAAGCGCTTAGAGACCATCTCGTCGTCGTCCGCACCGAGTTCGCGGAGATTGACCTCCTCGTTCTTGGGGACATCCTTGGCGATGGCGTACGCGAACTGCAGTTTCACCCGCTCGGCGATATCGATGGACGTGCGCAGCCCGATGGCGATGTCCGACGTGATGTGCTCGGAGCCCACAGGAATGGACGCCAGGTGCACCAAGTCACCCTGCTCATACACCGCAAGCGTGGTGGAAGAACCGCCAATCGCCACCACGGCCACGCCGAGTTCCTTTTGGCGCGTGGTCACCACGGTTTCCGCCGCAGCCAGGACGCCCACTACCAAACGCTCCATGTTCACGCCGGTGCGGTACACGCACTTGGTGAGGTTCTTGATGTGCGCGCTCTGGCCATGGATGATCTGCGCGTCCACCTCCAGGCGGATGCCGTTCATGCCCACCGGATCCTTGATGCCGCGTTGCTGATCAACCGTGAACATGCGCAGAATCACGTGGATGATTTCCACGTTCACCGGAGTGGCCACGGTCTGCGCCGCTTCCACCGCGCGCTCCACGTCCTCTTCCCGCACCTCGCCGTCGGTCTTGGAGACGGCCACTACGCCTTTGCTCTCCAGAAGCCCCACGTGCGCGCCGGAAATGGCCACCCAGGCGCTGCCGAGCTGCATGCCGGTCATGCGCTCCACCTTCTCGATGCACGCCGAAACGGAAGACACGGCGTCTTCTATGGAATTGATCGTCCCGCGGTTGATTCCCTCGCTCGGCACCTCCGCCGCGCCGATGATGTGGATCTGTTCCTTGTCGGCCGTCACCATGCGCTGCCCGACGGCGATGCGCACGGCGGTGGAGCCGATGTCTATACCTGCGAAAAGCTGTTCGCCTGTGCGGTTGGCCATAGGAAATTTCAGGCTAGACGGAAGGGAAAAGGTGGGGCCAGAACACGAGGAACCCGATGAACGCGGCAGCGACCGATGCCACCAAAACGGCACCGGCCATCATGTCTTTGACATCCTCCACGTAGTGGTGGATGCGCGGCTTCAAGATATCCACGACCCGTTCAAGGACGCTGTTGAGCAATTCTAACACCAGCACGAAGGCAATCGCAAGCGAAAGGAGCGCTTTTTCCGATACGGAAAGGTCGAGCGTGAACATCAGGACGACGACTGCCGCGCCGGTCCAGGCTTGGATGCGAAAATTACGCTCTTCTTGGAAGACTTTCACGATGCCACGGGTGGCATAGACGAAGCTTTTGGCGATTGCGGCCAGGGTTTGCATACCTTAAAAGTACCCTTCCCGAGCCAAAATGTCATGTTGGAGGGAGAACATGCGGTTTTCCTGGGCCAGGGTCTCGTGGTCGAAGCCGAGCAAATGCAAGGTGCCATGGACGATCATGAGGGCGAACTCCTGGCTGACCGGGCGGCTGATGGCTCGGGCCTGCCGCCGGACCTGGGCCGCTGAAACGAAGATATCGCCGAGCAGGCGGGGTTCGCGGGGGCCGATGCCCTTTCCCTCATATTGCAATACCGGCTCGCCGGCGGCGTCCGTCTGGCCGAACGACAACACATCCGTCGTCTTGTCCTTGCCGCGGTACTCGCGGTTGAGCTTGCGCATGCGAGCGTCGGTGACCACGGTGAGGGACATCTCGGCTCCGGCTTTCTGCGCGCGGGCAGCGCGGCGGCGGGCGGCGGGAGGAAGCGCTGCGCTCCCCTCTTTCCAGGCGCGCGCGGCAAGATGCTGCGCCTGTGCGCGCGTGAGTCCGGGCGG